>NZ_JBFUJC010000026.1:0-18318 GCF_056401595.1 Paenisporosarcina sp. P4_E4_2
GTGCATAAGTGGCTTCATGCTAATTGCTTGCTTGCTGATGACTGGCTGTACGAAGGAAAAAACTGAAGTTCAAGGTGAAACTACAGTTGTGTCGACCGATGAAAAAGTTGAAAATCAAGGCGCGGATGACGTTGTGTTGAACGATGAAAAAAACATAGCTGCGATCACGGCTGTAATTGAACATGATTATACGGTTCCGAATGAGGAATATATAAAATCATGGGAAAACCTTTCCAAAAAATATGATGAGATTTACGAAAATGATGCAGAAGGAACGGTCTATACTTCGGACCCAACAGAAGGCACTCCTGAACGGGAGGCTTATATGGATTTCTTTAAAAAGGCGTATGGACCATATTTCACGGATAGCGAGTATGATTTCTACATTAGATCCCTTGCGTTGCATCCTCACCACATGGGGGAAGATTATTCTTATGAAATAAAGGTCCTCGACATTCAGGTGATAAAAAGCAAAAACCCGAATACACCTCTAACTTACGATTTTACCGTGCTGGTTGAGTACACCAAAAAAGGTGAGAAATCCATGGAATTTAAAATTACTGGAGATGCCATTTGTCCTGAAGAAGGAAAAATCGGGCGTATTAGATTCCTTGATGACGGAGGGCTTCAAAAACAAGATCAATAAATTAATGAACGTATATTAGCACTGCCCCCGGGCAGTGTTTTTCGTTTGCTTGCTGTTAATTTCAATTAGCAAACTGACAGAAATTGCTATACAATTTAAGTAATACTAAACGGCTGTGTGGTGATTTTTTTGTTCAAATTGTTGT
This sequence comes from Paenisporosarcina sp. P4_E4_2, assembly GCF_056401595.1. NCBI lineage: Bacteria > Bacillati > Bacillota > Bacilli > Caryophanales > Caryophanaceae > Paenisporosarcina > Paenisporosarcina sp. P4_E4_2. The sequence continues at coordinate 792 of NZ_JBFUJC010000026.1, forward strand.
TAATTGAAGATGATGCTTCCTTGTTTGATGAAATACAGGACAGGCTCTCGCAGTGGTCTTACGAAGTTTTCGGAATCCATGATTTCAACAATGTCATGGATGAGTTTATATCCGTTAAGCCTGATCTGGTCATTATTGATATCCAGCTGCCCAAATTTGATGGCTTTCATTGGTGCCGGATGATACGGTCGCATTCGAATGTGCCAATCATCTTCCTGTCCTCCCGTGACCATCCCACAGACATGGTCATGTCAATGCAGCTTGGGGCTGATGACTTTATCCAGAAGCCTTTCCATTTTGAGGTTCTTATTGCGAAGATCCAGGCGATTCTTCGCCGTGCTTACAACTATAGTTCTGATCCTGTAAGCCTGAGGACTTGGTGCGGTGCCGCGGTTGATTTTGAAAAGAATACGGTTTCGAATGATATAGGATCAATTGAACTGACCAAGAATGAAAGCTTCATCCTTCAGCTCCTCATAGAGCAGAAGAATAAAATCGTCACCAGGGACCAGTTGATGAACAGCCTTTGGGACGACAAGCGCTTCATCAGCGACAATACGCTGACGGTCAATGTCAACCGGCTGCGCAAGCGCCTTGATGAGCTAGGACTCGGACAATACATACTAACGAAAGTCGGACAGGGATATATGGCGCTTGAAGAGGCAAAGAATTATGATTCGTAACTTCCTGACCGAACGAGTCAGCTGGATTCTCCTGTTCGCTGCATTGCAAGTTTTCGGCCTGTTCATTGCCTATATTGATGCGGCGATCCCATTCGGCCCCATACTCTATATTTCTTTCTTGTCCTTCCTACTTTTTGTCGTCTTTTTGTGCTTCCGTTATATTAAAGAAACGAGATTTTACCGAAGCCTGGAAGATTGGGAAAGCAGCCTCGACCTTTCGGAAGTTGCCGAACCTGTTAGCCCTTTTGAAACAATTGTCGAGCGCAGCATCACGGAGCAAACTGCGCTGCTGAAAGCAGAGCTGTCAGAAAACCGCATCCATTTGGAGCAGGAGAAAGACGATCTTCTATCCTGGATTCATGAAGTCAAAACTCCTTTGACCGCCATGCAATTGATGATTGGACGCGTCGAAAATGAATCGCTGAAAGCCCAGCTGAACCAAGAATGGCTTCGGATTCACTTACTTTTGGACCAGCAACTCCACCAAAAACGTCTGATGGTCATCGAGAACGACCTTTATATCGAACAAATCAATATTGAATCGATTGTTTTCACTGAAATCAAAACCGTGCAATCATGGTGCATACAAAAAGGCATTGGCTTTGACATACAGCTCGACATAACCGACGTACTGAGTGATGCTAAGTGGCTGTCCTTCATCATCCGACAGCTGTTGACCAATGCTATCAAATATAGTGAGGCAAGCGACATCCAGATTCGAAGCTACAGTCAAGACGGCCAGACCTTCCTGGATATAGTGGACCAAGGAAGAGGAATCGATCCGAAAGACCTTCCAAGAATCTTTGACAAAGGGTTCACTTCAACGACCAATCACCGGGAACAGGCCTCGACCGGCATCGGCCTCTATTTGGCGAAAAAAGCAGCTGCCCCCCTTCTCATCAAAATTGATGTGGAGTCTCAGATTGGCCAAGGGACGACTGCCACTTTATCATTCCCAAGACAAAATGAATTTGTGAACTTACAGGGCATGTGACAAAAGTGTCACATGCTTTTGTTTTTTGTTCGGCCAATCGCAGGATTAACATGTCATTCCTTTTTATAATTAACTCATCCCAACAAAACAAAAGGAGTATGGACATATGAACATATTGGAAGCAAGAAAAATCCGTAAGAGCTACGGCAGCAAGTTAAATAGACAGGAAGTACTGAAAGGCATAGACATCAGTATCCAGAAGGGAGAATTCGTCAGCATCATGGGCGCATCCGGGTCCGGCAAGACGACTTTGCTGAATGTTCTTTCCACTATCGACCATGTAAGCGAAGGTACCATCCAGATCAATGGCAGTGAAATGAACCGAATGAAGGAGAAACAGCTGGCCGAGTTCCGCAAAAACCATCTCGGTTTCATCTTCCAGGAATACAACCTGCTTGACACTCTGACGGTAAAGGAAAATATCCTACTACCGCTATCAATCACCAAATTGCCGAAAAAGGAAGCCGAAGACAAGTTTACGGCATTGGCTAGTGGGCTCGGCATTCTGGAGATTGCGCATAAATATCCGAACGAAATATCAGGCGGCCAAAAGCAGCGGACTTCCGCAGCACGGGCATTCATCCATGAACCAAGCATTATTTTCGCGGATGAGCCGACCGGCGCTCTTGACTCAAAATCCGCTTCAGACTTGCTGAACAAACTGAGTGAATTGAACAGGCAGAGACAGTCAACTATTGCCATGGTGACACATGACCCTACCGCTGCCAGTTTCTGCAGCCGGGTGATTTTCATCAAAGACGGCCAAGTGTATACGCAACTGCATAAAGGGAATCAATCCAGAAAGACGTTCTTCGAAGATATCATCAAAACGCAGGGTGTGCTTGGAGGAGTTCAGAATGAACATTAACATCATCATCTTCCGCAACCTGAAAAAGAATCTCAAAAATTATTATCTATATGTATTTGCACTCGTATTCAGTGTCGCACTGTATTTCTCATTCGTCACCCTGCAATACGATCCGGCGATGGATGCAACGAAAGGCACAATCAAAGGCGGGGCTTCCATCCGTGTAGCCTCCATCCTGCTCGTGGCGATTGTTACAATATTCGTGCTGTATGCCAATACGATTTTCATCAAACGGCGCAGCCGGGAAATCGGCTTGTTCCAACTAATCGGCATGACCAAAGCGAAAATATTCCGCATCCTAAGCATCGAGAATCTCATCCTTTATTTTAGCTCGATCGTATTGGGGATTTTTATCGGGTTTTCATTCTCTAAATTGGCTTTGATGATTCTATTTAAACTGACGGCAGTGGATACTGCGGCCACCCTCCAGTTTTCAACACAGGCATTCATCCAGACACTGGCTGTTTTCATCGGGATCTTTTTATTGATTTTGGTGATGAATTATTTGTTCATCCGAAAGCAAAGCATATTATCCTTATTCACTTTGACTTCCTCCACAGAAAGCCATGTGAAGAAAACATCCAAATGGGAAATCACCATTGGCATTGCAGGATTGTTTTTAATCGGTTCAGGATACTTCGTATCATCCAGATTGTTCGAAGGCGATTTCTCGGGGATGACTGGGCTTTTCATTGCCATGGCATACACACTCGCTTCAGTCATTATCGGGACATACTTGTTCTATAAAGGGTCGGTCAGTTTCCTTGCCAATTTGATCCGAAAGAAAAAAGATGGTCATTTAACCGTCCATGAAGTGCTGTCACTGTCCTCCATCCAGTTTAGGCTGAAATCAAACGCACTGCTGCTGACGATTATCACGGCAGTATCGGCACTGGCAATTGGCTTGCTGTGCTTAAGCTATATCTCTTATTATTCAGCAGAAAAGACGGCAACGGATTATTCCCCCGCTCACTTTTCACTGACGGATACAGCTGCCGCTGATAAATTCAAGTATTCACTTGAGACAGAGGGCATCAAGTACCGTGAAACTTTGATCGACGTCCTCACTGTGAAAATCAATGCCTCAGACATTATGGAAACAGAACTGCCGGAGCTTGCGAAGGATGCAGCTGCCATGTCGCTTCCTGTCGTCAGCGACAGCAGTGTCAAAAGCATTGATGTCAAGGAGGATGAAACGGTCTTCACTGGGACCAGCAATTTGCTCCAGAAAATCATCAAAATTAAAGACTCAGGAAACATTGAGCTGATTGGCAAAACAGAACGTATACCACAGAAGTTCATAGGGATGGAGAAGGACTTCGTCGTCTCCTGGTACTTCACGGATGGTGGACTTCCAATCGCTGTCGTCGACAAAACTGTGTTCGAGCGATTGAAAAATGATGTGGATCCCGCTATTCAAAAAGAATCCATGGTTTATATCGGCATCGACATAGCCGATGAAAAGGAAATCGTTCGTGCGAATGAACTGTTTGCAGAAAACGGATTAAGTGGCAACTATAACAACGATTCCCGCCTGGATATAAGCAAGAAGCAGAAGAATACGATGGGCCTAGCCATGTTCATTGTTGGATTCCTCGGGCTCACTTTCCTAATCACTTCCGGCTGTATCCTGTACTTCAAGCAGATGGGCGAGAGTGATGAAGAAAAACCGAACTACACCATTCTGCGAAAGCTTGGTTTTACACAAAGCGATTTGCTGAAAGGAATCCGCTATAAACAGCTGTTCAATTTCGGCATTCCTTTAATCGTGGGACTCGCACACAGCTACTTTGCGGTCCAATCAGGCTGGTTCCTGTTCGGGACCGAGCTATGGGCTCCGATGTTTATCGTCATGGGGATTTACACAGCTTTGTATTCGATCTTTGGACTATTGTCAGTTCTGTATTCCAAGAAGGTGATCAAGGAGGCTCTTTAGTAGCATCGGATTAGAACGAACTGCTAGAGTCGAGTTTATCTTCTAGTATTCATTCTATTATTGAGGTTTTGTGACGATCCTAGTTTTCTAAGTGTGAAGTGGAACAAGAAGTTATCCTCTTCTGCGGCATCTCTTCTGTATTAGAATACGATTATCATCATCCCTATCATTAGTGCAAAAAAGACAGCTTCTCCTTTAATCCGGAGAAGCTGTCTTTTCATGTAAATGCCATAGGGTTAAAGATTCTATTTTGCATTCACATCGGGCTGATGAATTCCGAATATATTGCCTTCGGTATCATTATAGTATCCTTGCCATGCCATTCCAGGCAGAGCATATTTGGGCATTGCGACCTTGCCGCCATTCTCAATAATTTTTGCTTCCGTTAAATCGTAATTTTCCACTCCCATTGTACAAGCAAATCCATTTAAAGCTTGGTTTGTTTCCGGCGGAGCACTTTGACGTTGCATTAAAGCGCCATTGATTCCAGGTTCCTTTTCATCACCAGTCACAGCTCCAAAGTAAGGCATTCCTGCATATTCACTATAATCTTGAAATGACCATCCAAATACCTCTCCATAAAATTTCTTTGCTTGTTCCATGTCATTCACATGAATTTCGAAATGAACTAATCTCCCCATAATTACCTCCTATTAATTGTTACATACATTGTCTTTCACCAAAGGCAAATGGACATTCTTCCACCTTGATAAAAGGAGTTTCTATCATGTAAGTATTCTCTATCTATAGTCCAGGTTCCTTTTTCAACTATATAAAAATTTTTCATTTCCATTACTCTTTGCGAGCAGAATAACTCTTAGGTAGTTTAAGATTATGCTGCTCCATGACCACACGTAGGCGGTCTGGGTAGTCAGTGATGATTCCATCTACGCCATCATCGATAAGCTTGTCCATAGTAGGCTCGTCGTCGACTGTCCACGGAATGACCTTCATGCCGTACTTGTGCGCATCCTGAACCATACTCTTTGTCACATATGGCACATAGCTCTCATCAGTGACTTTTCCATTCTGCGGGAAACCATGAACTGGTGAAATGGCGTCAACGCCGAACGAGTGGGCCGCCGCAACGAGGTCTCCCCCAAAGTCGTCTATGTCAATACCACCCAACCAAGGAGATGCACCCGGCTGACCTGGTTGCAGGAATTGAGGACCGTTAGTCAGTGCGATTAGGGGCAAGCGAGGTTCAACCTCTTTCATTCGCATGAGCGCACCCCAATCGAAGCTTTGGATTGAAACTCGGTTAAGCATTCCGGCTTCGCGAACCTCTTGGGCAACAATCTGCACGAATTCTTCACGTGGAGCTGTTTGCTCCGGTGCCCCGGCTTCCACCTTCGTCTCGATATTCATCCAGACATTATTAGCGTTGTAGAGCTTGACAAGATCGAAAACCTCGGATAGAAGTGGTATCTGTGCACCAGTGCTCAGGGCCTGACCTGGGTATTGCGGCAACATTTGTGAACCGCAGTCCAGCGTACGTACCTGAGCAAGAGTTAGATCCTTTATATACTTGCCAACATAAGGGTACTCGGGGTCGCCAGCAAATGCCGGGCCTTTGTCTTTACACTTGGCACCCGATATCTTACGGTCGTGAGTAATAACTGCTTGATGGTCTTCGGTAATCTGCACGTCAAGTTCGAGTGTACTCACCCCGAGCTCGAGGGCCTTGGAAAACGATGCAATTGTGGACTCAACGGTGAGCCCAAGTCCGCCGCGGTGCGCCTGAAGATCAAACTCTTTGGGACCAAAGCTCTTCGAGTTGTGTGACCAAGACGGGTTTATAGCGGCTGAGGCTGGTTGAACTGACACTTGGCTTGCCGCTGAACACACCATAAGGGTAGCCATTGTTGCTAATATAAAATTTTTCCTCTTCATATTGCTCATCTCCTTATAAAATCTATTACTCTTATAAGTTTAGATGATTGATGTAAATCCTTGATTAATATGATAATAAGAGAAAGTAAATATAAATAAGTAAATGGTCTTGGTGCCGCCCTTTTCATTAAATAATTTCATTGAGGGGGTTAATTATTCGCTGCACTAACTCTTGCTTTATTCGAGAGAATGGAACTTTTCCCCTTTTAATCGGAAGCCTACTATGGTTAAGGAAAATTCAATATTAAAAAGCCTAATTTCTCATTTTAACGCTGAGAAATTAGGCTTATTTTTCATTGCTCCATTACAGTGCCATATTATTGAATAACATTATGATACGCTTCTTCGTGGCACATCTATATGAATTTTTTTTTATTTTCGAATCGCTGCTTTTTCTCTAAAATCAATGATTAGATCCAACTTAATCATAAAGTAAACACCTAGAATTCCATTTAAGCCATATGTCTCTTTTGTAATTTCTACTTGTACTTTAAATGAATCTGCAAGGTTAGTGAATTTCATTGATTTTATACTTTAAGGTGATAAATATTACTTGTATTCGGCAATACCTATTTATACTTCCCTAGTTTCTTCCCTTAGCCATACTCTCTCTTCTTCATTTAAATAAGGAGCTAGCTTTGTGTATACCTCTTGATGATAATTATTTAACCATTGCTTTTCACTCTCTGTTAACATATCTTTATTGATACCGGCTAAATCAATTGGGCAATACGTGATTGTTTCAAACTTCATAAATTGACCAAACTCTGTTTTCTCGTCTTCAACTACTAACATCATATTTTCAATTCTAATTCCATATTTACCTTCGAGGTAAATTCCGGGTTCATTCGTAATAATCATGCCTTTTTCTAATATAACATTATTATTATCATTCCTTATGCTTTGTGGTCCTTCATGAACATTCAAGAAAAAACCTACCCCATGTCCAGTCCCGCATTTATAGTCCAAACCATACTGCCAAATTGGTTGTCTTGCTAAAACATCTAAGTTAGAGCCTGTTGCTCCGTATAAATATTTTACTGAGCTTAATGCAATAAATCCTTTTAACACCAAAGTAAAATCTCTTTTTTGTTCATCGGTAAGTTTTCCTAAAACAATCGTTCTTGTAATATCTGTTGTTCCATCATAATACTGTCCGCCTGAATCAATTAAAAAAAGACCTTCATTCTTAAGAGTATATTGGGTTTCTTTATTGGCTTTATAATGCATCATCGCAGCATGTTCTTTATAACCCGCTATCGTATCAAAGCTAGGTCCAACAAATCCTTCCTGCCCCCTTCTGAAATCTTCTAATCTTTCTTCTGCAGTAATCTCTGTAATTTCTTCTTTATCTACAGAGTTTTTTAGCCATTTTATAAATTTCACCATGGCTAAACCATCTTTTATTTCACACCATTTTAAATTTTTTATCTCAACTTCATTTTTAATAGCTTTTAAATTAGTCGTGATGTTAGGAATTTCAATTTTCTTTGTATTACTGTTAATGGCATTATATAAACTGATATTTGTTTTATTCGTATCTAAAATAACGGCATCTCCGTCTGAAAGATTTCTCAAGAATGTTTGTATTTCATGATTCGCTTTTAACTCGATTCCTTCAGCCTCCAGTTCTAATTTAACCAAAGCGGGAACCTTGCAAGAATCAATAAATAAATAACATTTATGTTCTGCTACGATTACATTAGCTATTACAATTGGATTGTTAGGCACATCGGCTCCTCTTATATTTAAAAGCCATGCAATGTCATCAAGGGAAGTTAAAATATAATAATTTGCTCCCTTATTTTTCATTTCTTCTCTTACTTCACTTAATTTTTCTACTCGTGATTTGCCWGCATATTTTATGTCATGAGTAAACATTGGTCCTTTAGGAATCTCCGGTCTATCTTCCCACAGATCACCAATTAAATCTTGATCCATTTTTAATGCGATTCTCTTTGCTTTTAGATCTTTTTCCATCTTTTTAACCATATTAATTGAAAAAACATTTCCATCAAAGCCCACAATGCCTCCTTCATTAAGAACATCTGTTAGCCATTCTGAATAAAATGGTACCCCTGGATCCATCATTCTAAATAATCTGATTCCTGAACCCTCAAGCTGCTCTTCAGCTTGAATATAGTATCTACCATCTGTCCATAACCCAGCATCCTCTAATGTAATAACTACAGTACCTGCTGACCCTGTAAATCCCGATATCCATTGTCTACATTTCCAATGTTCTGCTACATATTCACTCTGATGTGCATCAAAACTGGGAATTATATAAGCATCCATTTGATTTTCTTTCATTAGCTGCCTTAACTTTTCGACCCTATCTCTGATATTCATTACTAATACCTCCATTTTCCTTAAGACTAAATTCTTTACTTTCACGGTCATACAGCCATGCGGCTAGTACTATACTAATTATTCCGGCTGTAAGCTTTGATATTATAAATGCTCCTATCATATCTGGTGCTACTCCTGACACAAATCCAAGTTGGCCACCAAATACAAATGCTCCACTTACTCCAAAGGCAGTACATACCACTTTTCCTTTAGGATTCATTTCCTTATATGTTCCAAATATCAGCAGATTACTAGCTAAACTTCCTAGAATGCCTGCTACTGACACTGAATTAATTCCAAATTTCTCCCCTATTTTTTCAAAACTATTTTTAAAAATTCGATTAATAAGCGCTAGCATAGGATATGCTCCACCTAAAACAARTGCGATCTTGGCTACTATAACAGTAGATTCAGATAGTGGTGCTAATCCTGATACAAGCCTTACATCAAATATCACTTCTATACCTTGTAAAAGTAACCCAACAGTACTCAAACTCACTATAAGCTTTCCAAATACATTAAAAACTTTTATAAAAACATGAGGAACTTTTAATAATCCTGCCCCTAAAATAATGGCAAAAACAAATATAGGTACCAGATTCCATACTAATATATTGATATCTATTTTTTGCCATAAGCCTGCTGCAAGACATCCTATTGGTATAGTAATAATTCCAACCAACACACCCTTAGAAAAGTATTTTTCATCCTCTTTAGAAAGCWTCCCTAACGCGACAGGTATTGTAAAACTAATTGTGGCTCCTAAAGTAGATGCAATGATAATTCCTGAGAATGCCCCCATTTCCTCTGTCAATGCTAGCTTATTAGCCATTTGATAGCCCCCCATATCTACAGCTAAAAATGCTGCTGGAACTATAGAGGGATCTAGATGAAAAAATCTACAGATTGGAATAATCACAACAGATAAAAAATTTGTAAATATAGGGACTAATGAAATTATTCCTATCATGCCAAGCCCTAAAGCCCCCATGGTCTTTATGCCTTCCTCAAATTTCCCACCTAGTTTCAAATGATTTCCGGTAATATAATCAATAGCTCCGATTACAAAAAAAGAACCAATTAGATATAATATTAATTTATCCATTGTAATTACCACTTTCTATTAACTTTATATAATGTCTTTACTAGTAAGCATCTGTATTATCAAATCCTCTATTGTAGATATAATTAGGCGTATTAACAGCTATAAGCTTGACCATTTTATTAGTATAATTAGCCCAATTGTGGGCAATATTTGAGTCCATATGAACACTGTCACCAGGATATACTTCATGCCTCTCACCATTTATGTAAACTGTTAATATACCCTCTAAAACATAAATGAACTCTTCTCCCTCATGCTTATAGGATAATATTTCTTCATCTTTCTTTTGAGGAAGAATTTCTATAAGCCTTGGAACAAGTTGTTTATTTTCCAAATTTGTACTTAAACTATACTTAATAAAACCACCTTCTACTGAATCCATTATTTTTTGTTCATAACTTCTTAAAACCATATCTTTCCTTTTAAGTGGATAATCAAAAAAATGTGTTAAATGTACTTCCAAAATATCAGCTAGTTTTTCAAGTGAATCCACAGCTATGGTAGTAAGCCCTCTTTCTAATTGAGACAGAAATCCAACAGATAGTTCGCTTTTTTCACTTAACTCTTTCAAAGTAATTCCTTTTTCAGYCCTCAATTTCTTTATTTCCATWCCTATATTCATCTCTTCACCCCAAATTTCATATTCGTGAATAATATAATATATATCAGAGTAAAATTCAATCTATTATGAAATAATTTCATAAATATGAAATTCATTTGATTAACGTTATCATATATTCTCGCAAGAACAGTCCGTAGAATAATACAATCTGACACAAAAAAAAGACGCTTGATCTATTAGATCTATGCGCCTAGATTGTTAAATAAAATGGTGGATTAACTACACAGTAATAAAAGTACATGAAAAAATCTGTATATGATTTATAAAGGCCGATTTTCTTTTAGTAAAGAAAATCAGCCTTAGTTTTTTATTTAATTTAATTTAAAACCGCACTTATTTGTGGTAAGGTTCCCCGTGGTGTATCTAAATGAGGTTTTAAATTTGATATCCTAATATCCCAAAATAGCAACATACTGATTTTGCAAAACAAACCTATTATCCAACCATGCTAAAGTATTCAAAACAAACCCTAAAGAATCAGCATTATATCTTCCAGTAATTTTCTGATAGGCCAATAGCTCATACCGTTTATTTAAATCAAAATCTACAGGATATAAACCACTAAGAGGATTTACAAATCCAGTAATAGGACTCTTCAGTTTGCCATTTTCATCATATATTTCATTTAAATACTCGCTGCCTTTTGTTGAGATGTCTATAATGTACTTTTTATTATTTATCATGCTAACAACTTCCACTTTGTAATAATCTTGATAAGTAACCTCATATTGGTACTGCTCATTATATACATTAAAATCAAATAATAATTGTGCTGTATTATCCACAAAGGAATAAATATAATGGTACATAATTCCACCACTACCACCTGTAGCAATACTTATGAAAATATCATCTACTCCATTCCCAGTAAAATCCCCCAAGAATACAGTAGGATTGTAGCCTGCATTTTCACGAAGTGAGACACTTCTTAACTCTCCGGATCTTCCATCTTGAACGAGCAGGGTGATATTTTGAATAAATGGACTATCTGGAGTCATTATGCCGGTTAAATAGACATTATCAGGTACTCTATCCCCAGTTACATCTCCACGAGCAAACGAAACTACATTCGGAGGATTCATATCCGTCCAATCGTAATAATTATTCATAACATGCTCCTTTACATAATACCTATAATCATCATTTTCCTACGTTCTAAAAGAATTCTAGCTACTGTTTATTAGTATTTATTAAGTAATATCTTATGCCCCGATATTATTACCGAACAATCAAACCTTCACCTTAAATCCTGCAAACCGAAATTTACTTGTTCGTATATGGCCCTACCACAATGAGCATACCAGCCCAAACCACTCCCTATAAAATTATTGTTATGTGTAAAAAAAAAGTTAGGCTCCATAAATGTATGATACGATTCCATAATTCATATCTTTTTGATTCGTAACAATTCGATCTCATCCATTAGAAGAAAGGACTTCGCCTCTATAATCACTTGGCAATTACTTGGTRTACCATATGCAGATCAATACTTATATGACACCATAAGGGTAAGTAAATCTTTTATAGCTAAAATACACATGTATGTGAGTACAAGTTGATAGGTAAATGACCAGATGCAGGAGCACCAACTTCACCACCACCATCTTTGGTCCCTCCACAACAAGTAGAAGCATATGCTAAATATATAACAAAAACGGAGCGCCAATTCTTTGGCACTCCGTTTTACATTTTTGCTTTACTGGTTTGTTTACGTCTATGAAGGAATTTACGACCTGTTAGAGAAATCAGTAACAAGACCAGTACTAGTACTAAAATTTGCATATATGATAAATTAAAATATTTAGCACCTGTAACAATTAATAGTGTAGAAAGCGTACCTTTTACAGTGAAAAAAATAATAATCCATAATCCGCTTTTTTTCCAGTTCATTTATATTTTACCCCTTTGATAGTTCTTGAAAGTGATATCTTAATAGAAATCTAATACATTAAGAAATAAAAAAGTAGATTTTTTTAAAAAACAAAAATCATGTCAATTTAATGTAACTAATTCATGTTAAATGAAATTGATAATCATTGTCAAATTTACTAAGGATTTTTAAATTTAATGTCTAATTGTTTTTCCATAAGCCATTCCTTTTACTTGCAAATAAACACTATAAATAAGCACTATAAAAAAACAGAAAACAAATTTCATTCAACTACGTGCCAGCGAAATAATTACCCAGCAAGACTATAGAGAGGTAATACAGCAAAATGAGTCGATTTTGCAGCAACTTGGTCACACTAAATTGGAATTAGAAAAGAAACTTAATAATTCCTCAAACCATAAGCAAGTGATAATAATTCAGAAACAGCTTGCTCACATTACAAAGTTGGATAGTTTAACACCAGAGTTATTGCACCGCCTAATCGAAAGGTTAGAAATAAAAGCAGACGGAACAGCGAGAATCTTTTATAGATTCTCGTTGCCATCTGCTATTGTTTAACATCAACATTCTTTTACAAAGTTATCAAGCAATGTACGCACTTCATCTGTTGATTTCGTGTTCATCAATTGATTTCTTAATTCACCAGCTCCACGGAATCCTTTGACATAAATTTTGAAAAAACGATGAAGCCCTGTGATTGAACGTGGCAGTGCTTCCGCATATTGATCTTGAAGATCAAGCTGCAGTCTTAAAAGATCAAGGTATTCTTTACTGCTATGCTCTTTTGGCTCTTTTTCAAAAGCAAAAGGATTTTTAAAAATACCTCGCCCGATCATAACGCCATCAATACCATATTGTTCAGCAAGCTGCATCCCAGTTTGACGGTCAGGAATGTCTCCATTGATTGTTAGCAGCGTATTTGGTGCGATACGGTCACGTAATTTTTTGATTTCCGGAATTAGCTCCCAATGCGCATCTACTTGGCTCATTTCCTTTCTTGTACGTAAATGAATAGAAAGGTTCGCAATATCCTGTTTTAAAATGTGCGTTAGCCACTCCTCCCACTCATTTACATCCTCATAGCCAAGTCGTGTTTTCACGCTGACAGGCAGTCCGCCCGCTTTTGCTGCTTGAATAAGTTCTGCCGCAACGTCTGGACGCAGAATAAGGCCACTACCCTTCCCTCTCGATGCCACATTAGGTACAGGGCAGCCCATATTAATATCAATGCCTTTAAATCCTAGCTCTGCCATGCCAATACTCATTTGACGGAAATATTCGGGATTATCCCCCCAAATATGTGCCACCAATGGCTGTTCATCTTCTGTAAAAGTCAAACGGCCACGCACACTTTTCATGCCCTCTGGATGACAATAGCTATCCGAGTTTGTAAACTCTGTGAAAAATACATCCGGTCGACCGGCTTCACTTACTACGTGACGAAAAACAACATCTGTCACATCTTCCATTGGTGCAAGTACAAAAAATGGTCGTGGTAAATCACGCCAAAAATTATCTATCATTTCGAACTCAAATCCTCTCACTATGGATACAACTTCAAACTCTCGGTCAAAAAATATAAATCCAAATGAAAAAAGGAACGTATCCTCGATGGGAAATACGTTCTTCTATATATTATACTAACTCCAACCAAGCCACCGCTTCACAATGTGTCGTCTGTGGGAACATATCGACTGGTTGTACTTCTTGCGTAACATATCCACCATCTTCTAATATGCGTAAATCTCTTGCCAAGGTACCTGGATTACATGATACATAAACAACACGTTTCGGCTTTTGTTCCAAAATCGTCTGCAATAATGCTTCGTCGCATCCTTTACGTGGAGGATCGACTACTAGTACATCGGCAGTTTTTCCTTCTTTATACCATTTTGGGATGACGACTTCTGCTGGGCCAGCTTCGAAATAAGTGTTCGTGAAGCCATTGATTTCAGCGTTTCGCTTAGCGTCCTCGATGGCTTGTGGAACGATTTCCACACCCAGTACTTGTTTCGCTTTTTTAGCGAGGAACAAAGAAATGGTGCCGATGCCGCAGTAGGCATCAATGACGGTTTCTCCACCTGTTAGTTGAGCGTAGTCCAGTGCTTGTTGGTACAACACTTCGGTTTGTTCTGGATTCACTTGGTAGAATGATCGAGCTGAAATTTCAAAACGCACATCACCGATCAAATCTTCAATGGCGTCTTTGCCCCAAAGTGTGATGGTCTTGTCGCCGAAGATAACGTTTGTTTTTTCTTCGTTTACGTTTTGAACGATGGAAGTGACTTGTGGCAAGATACGTTGGATAACGGCCACTGCTTCGTCTTTTTCCTTGAATTTCTTTTTCTTCGTAATGAGCACGACCATGATTTCACCAGTTGCACGGCCTTTGCGCACAACAACATGTCGCAGCATCCCTTGGTGAGATTTTTCTTCATACGGCATGATGCCTAGGTTGCCTAGTTCTTTCTTCAGTTCACGCAGGATGTCGTCCGCTTCTTCGGTCTGGATGATACAGATATCCGTGTCGACAATTTCATGTGAACGGGTTTTATAGAACCCACCGACCACTCGTCCATCTTGCAAACCGAATGGAATTTGAGATTTGTTGCGGTAACGCCAAGGGTTGTCCATTCCTTTTACAGGAAGGACAGGCACGTCTGGCAGCTTGCCGATTCTAGTCATCGCATTTTTAACCATTTGCTGTTTCCACAGAAGCTGTCCCTCGTAGGATAGGTGCTGAACTTGGCAGCCTCCACATTCATCAAATACATGGCACGGTGGTGCAACACGGTGTTCAGATGGTTTGATAACTTCAATCAATTTGGCAAAGCCATACGATTTCAAGGTTTTCAGGACATGGACTTCTGCCATTTCTCCAGGCAGTGCGCCCACGATAAATAACGGGTAGCCATTTACTTTGGCGACTCCCGCTCCGTCATGCGTCAGATCTTCTATATGAACCGTGATTCGGTCGTTTTTTTGTACTGGTAAAGACATTCAACTTCCTCCATTTCAATTGCCTTTATTGTAGCATGAAGGCATGAAAAAAGCAGAATGGCTTATACCATTTATCTATTCACCTTAACATGTCATTAACGATGATCATTTCAGCGTCTCCTACTTAATATAAGCGCTGCTGACAAGGTGGAAATGGATTTATGTCTTGAATCGTTTGATATTCATAATGCTTAATCGCAAATTGCGTGTGATATAAGTACTCCATGATGTAAAGTTGATCACCATCAGCATTGCATAATATACCGGAAGTTCCTTGACCATTTGTAAATGAAACACCTATCGGCTGACCAATTAAGTGCCAGATTTTTTGTTGCCAGTTCATAAAAAATCACTCCTTTTGGATACCATATGGAGCTTGGCAAAATATGTGCAGTCACTCTGGGTTGGTGTTAAATTTACTCTGGAACTATGAAAATTTATAGGTTAATAGTAAACTACGCTTAACAGACTAGAAGTTTTTTTGTATAGACTATGTAAAAATAAAATGGGGGCATCGAAATGATAATGAGGAAGTTCCCCAAATTTCTCCTTAAAGTGGTTTCAACCATCCTGATCTGTTTTGTGGTGATTAAGTTAAATTCGTTTCATGACAAAAAATTGGCGGATGATCGGATTGGCAAGGTAATTGAATTACAAGGGGCAAATCTGGGGGAAGCAAGAATCGAAAGAGATTTCTATGACCACTTCGATTCCGGATATGTAAAAGATATATAWTTCAACGACGATCCAGATATAGAATACAGGTACGTTTACGAAAAGTCTCGGGATATGGTATATGTGTCGGCTTTTGTTGGAAATGCTTCTATCGAACTGACAAACAAGGTTGCTAAATATGAAGAATTCATGGACGTGTATTTCAATTCGGGTGGTAATATTGAAAGAGTTGAAAAAAGATAGTCGTGTTTTCATTTTTATGCGCTTACACAAAAAAAATTCACTCTCAAGGAGCGATTACATTGGAACAGGCAAAACAAAAGATTCATTCATTTTTAATGTTTGAAGGGGCTGCGGAAGAAGCAATCAATACCTATACGTCACTATTTGATCAGTCCGAAATCATTAATATTACTCGTTACGAAGCGAACCAAGGCGGCAAAGAAGGTTCAGTTATGCACGCTATATTCTCTATTAAAGGACAAGAGTTCATGGCTAGTGACAGTTATGTTCAGCATGCTTTTACATTCACCCCGTCGATTTCATTGTTTGTGACATGTGACTCCGAAGAAGAAATTGATCAAGCTTTCGAGAAATTATCTCAAGGCGGAGAAGTGTTAATGCCTCTGGGTGCCTATCCATTCAGTCCAAAGTTTGGATGGATTAACGATCGATTCGGTGTTTCTTGGCAATTGAGTCTTCCCATCTATTAATCATATGGAAGGGGGCTTCCTTATTGGAACTGTTGTATCAAATAAAGGAACTTCAGCGTCTTCATGTCTTATTAATAATCCAATTTCTGTACAGCCCAAGATAATTCCTTCTGCTCCATCATCTATTAAACTCTTGATCACTTTTTGAAAGGACTCCCTTGAAGATTGCTGGATATCTCCTAAGCACAACTCTTCAAAAATCACCCTGTTAATAACTTCACGGTCCTCACGATTAGGCACCAGAACCTTGATCCCATTAGACTCGATGCGTGATTTATAAAAGTCTTGTTCCATTGTATATTTAGTGCCTAGTAACCCAATCGTACGTACATCAGACTTAAGGATTTGATTCGCTGTGGCATCCGCAATATGTAGGATAGGGATGCTAATTTTTTCTTCAATATATGCAATCACTTTGTGCATAGTATTGGTACAAATGATAATAAAATCTGCCCCCGCTTTTTCTAAAGTCAGTGCAACATCTCCTAATACATGTCCGGCTTTCTTCCACTCATCTTCTGCTTGATAACGCTGAATCTCAGCGAAGTCCACGCTATACATAATGCATTTAGCCGAATGTAATCCACCTAATTGCTTTTTTACTTCTTGATTAATTAGCTGGTAATACTTAGCTGAGGATTCCCAGCTCATACCACCTATTAGACCAATAGTTTTCATAAATATTCTCCTATCATCAGTTTATGTCAGTGCACGATTGCTGCTCTCAAATTGCTGATGCCATTTTCTAAATACCCTTTTAGGCAGGTCAGCATATAAACCCAACCTTCTTTATTA
>NZ_JBFUJC010000027.1:0-17513 GCF_056401595.1 Paenisporosarcina sp. P4_E4_2
CATTTACTGTAAATCTCGAGTAAACGTGCTGATTCGTAACTGATTGACAATTTATCGACAACCGGCTGAACGAGTTCAATTATTTGTTGGTGTTCGTCCTTTAAATCCGAGAATTCCACTTTATATAATTTTTCCACTTGGGCCAACAAACTTCTTTTTTCCGTTTGACTGACGTCTTCCATCAATTCGGACGATTCAATCCCAAGTCTTTTTGCAATATAAGATAAGCTCTCCATAGAAGGTTGGGCTTTGCCGTTTTCAATTAAACTCAACATCCCTTTTGTTAGCTGATCTCCAGCTAATGCTTCTAGTGTGAGTTTCTGTTGCTTGCGTAATTTTCTGATACGTAATCCAAGTGAATCCATAACAATCGCTCCATTTCTAATTAGTTTAATTATATTAAACTTTTGGTTGCAAGGGAAGTTTTTTCGTGTTATTATTTGTTTAATTAAATTAAACTTTCGAAAAGGGGAATGAGTCATGGAAGAATCCATGAAGTTAAAAAAAGCGACCTATCACTTGTGGACGTTCACCATTAGTAAATTAATTTCGACGTTCGGTGTCAGTGTCTTTTCGTTTGGAATCAGCTTTTATATTTTATCGGTAACAGGCTCTGCAACGAGCTTCGCTATAGTGCTGATCTGCAGCATACTGCCAAGAGTTCTCGTTGCGCCGTTTGCAGGGTATGCAGCGGATAAATATCCGAAAAAAATGATTGTTATCGTTGCACAGATATGCAGTGTGTTGGCGGTAGGAGGGTTATTGGTTGTTAGTCTAACTTTTGGTCTTTCACTGATCGCCATTTATATTACGCAAATCATTTTATCAATTACCTCGTTGTTTTCTGGGGTTACATTCAGTTCTTCCATTGCAAATTTGGTGGATGATGCACGAATTCAAAAAGCGATGTCTTTCAATCAAATGTCAATGTCAATTGCATCAATAGGAGGACCTGCGGTAGGAGGTCTATTATTCGGTCTGGTATCCATGAAAATGTTCCTCATCATTCACATGGTCAGTTACATCATTGCTGTCATTCTTGAATCCACTATGGATTTCAATTTGTACTCGAAGAAAGCGGCTGAATTTATGGAAGAGAAAAAAGAAACGATGCTTGAAAACATGAAAGCTGGCATCACTTACTTGAAACAGCACAGGGTACTTTCGGTAATCGTATGGGTAGCGTTAGTAATCAATTTCTTTTTCGGTGCGTTTACGGTTGGTTATTCTTACATCCTCGTAGAAGAACTGAAGGTTCAATCCGCCCATTTCGGTATAACGGAAGGAGCAATGTCTATCGGAATGCTGTTGGCTTCCATTTATTTAGCCGCACGCAAGGAGATTAAGTTTCCGCTTATTGTCTCGAAAAGAGGGATTATTATAATGGGGCTTCTGATGGCCGCTGCCACGCTGCCCTTACTTGTGACTCTTTCTTATATGGGGATTGTCAGTTTCTATTTCGTTCTCATGTTCTCCTTTGGTGTGGCCATGATTTTTGTTAATACACCGATTGGCGTCATGATGCAAAAACAAATAGCGGAGGAGTACAGAGGTCGGGTTTTCGGACTCCTTGAAACGATGGCTATGTCATTGATGCCACTTGCGATGGTGTTGTTCGGTTTCTTGTTCGATATCGTACCTGCACAATATGTATTGCTAGCTTCAAGTTCCATTATGTTGGCAGCCGTCATTTACATGCTTCGACCATCCGTCATGAAACAAGCACATCCGGATTTGGAAGTAGAAATGGTTTCTGAACCAATTAAAGCTGTATCAACCCAATAAAAAAATCCAGCCCCTCAAATCATGAGGAGGCTGGATTTTCGTTTTTCAATGACTTACTGGAGTTGCGGAACAAGATAATTAAGACAATAGAAATCAGCGCAAGAACAGCTGATAAAACATATACGTTATCTGGCTGTACGGTAAAAATCCATGTGAACAGAAGGGGACCGATAATACGACCCATATTGTCCATCGAATACGTCATACCTGCCGCTGTTCCATATCTGCCACCAGACTCTTTTGTCGTCAATGAAACCAATACTGTTCGTGCAAGTGCATTTCCGGCTGTAAAGACGCTGAGTGCAAAGCCGGCCCACAGAAGGCTGCCTGTAAATAGTAATAATATCAGTCCAATGGCTGTTACTACCTGTGCCGCCATAATCCATTTCGTTTCCTGACCATTTTTCACACGTCGAACGACACCGCCTTGAATAGCGGCATCTACTAAACCACTTGCCATAAATAAATAGMYGAGTTGCAGAGGAGTAATCGATATTTTATCAAWTTGGAACAACTGGAATGTAGCTTCCAGGCCTGCAAGCAGAAACGTCACCATAAATGAGAACAAGAAGAGATAGCGAATTCGATACTRCCAGAGTTTGTTGGCACCTTTTGGCACAATGGCTCTTTTTCTTGCTTCCCCTCTAGATGCCGGTTCTTTTAAAATAAGACCCGCATACACCATCAAGGCTAGTATCAATAAAGCCGAAACAATGAAGGGAAGTTGCAGTGTAAGGCCACCGAGGACACCGCCAATAGCAGGTCCGAAAATGAAACCGAGTCCTATTGACATCCCAAGCAAGCCCATATATTTGTTGCGTTCTTCTTCAGTCGTCATATCCGCTACAAACCCGGTAACGGCTGTATATAATGCTCCGGAAAAAATACCTCCGACGATTCGTGAGACATATAACATCGGCAGCTGCTCAATAAAGAGAGCGAAAATCAAAAAACTCATACTGAAACCTAATAGGCCAATCAGAATTAATTTTTTTCTTCCTGTTCGATCCGATAATGAACCCCACAGTGGAGCTGTAAAGAAGGAAGCTAATGCATAAATCGTCAATAATCCGCCAACGTGAACTTCACTGTAACCCTGCTCCAAAACTACCTCAGGCAAAATTGGAATGATGATTCCAAAACCTAAATACACAAAAAATTGTACAGACATTAATAACAAAATGGCTTTCTTCATTTCAAAAGAACCCGCTTTCTAAACTCAATC
Source organism: Paenisporosarcina sp. P4_E4_2 (assembly GCF_056401595.1). NCBI lineage: Bacteria > Bacillati > Bacillota > Bacilli > Caryophanales > Caryophanaceae > Paenisporosarcina > Paenisporosarcina sp. P4_E4_2. The sequence continues at coordinate 3,011 of NZ_JBFUJC010000027.1, forward strand.
CGTATAATTCATTTTACTCACAAATCAACCTTCAAACAACAAAGGACAAAAAAAAAAGTGGAAAGCGCATATCTAGCCTGACGACGGCGCTGGAAGGACCTCAGGCGAAAGTTCCCTTTCGCCTGAGGGCACGTGGAACTAGACATATAAAAACTTGAAAGAAAGATAATACATATAAAAATTCATGCCTTTTTATAAGTTTTAAAAAACCCGCAGATAGTATTCTGCGGGAGAAAATTAAAGTTTTGCACGTTGAAGACGCAGTGCATTTAATACAWCCGAAACCGAACTAAATGCCATGGCAGCCCCAGCAACCCAAGGTGCAAGTAATCCGGCAGCCGCAATCGGGATGCCGATTGAATTGTAGGCTAATGCCCAGAATAAATTTTGTTTAATATTTCGTACTGTCAAACGACTCATGAGTAATGTGTCAGGTACACGCAGTAAATCTCCGTGCATCAATGTTACGTCTGCCGCTTCCATCGCAACGGCCGTTCCAGTGCCCATGGCAATTCCGATATCAGCAACGGCTAAAGCTGGAGCGTCATTGATGCCGTCACCGACCATGGCAACCTTGCGACCTTCATCTTTCAGAGAAGTGATGACTTCTGCTTTTTTCGTAGGGAAGACACCTGCAACGACATGTTCGATGCCAACTTGTCTCGCAATCGCCTGCGCGGTTGTTTCCTGATCGCCAGTTAACATCACCACGTGAATGCCCATTTGCTGTAACTTTTGAATAGCTGCCTTTGAAGTTTCTTTTACTTGATCAGCGATTGCAATCGTGGCGACATGAACATCATCAACGGCCATGAACATGACCGTTTTCCCGTCCTGTTCGAGTGAAGAAGCTTGATCCAATGCCGAGTCTAACTCGATCGTGTGGTCAAACAAAAGTTTACGTGTACCAATGACAATTGCTTTGGAATTAATAGTACTCTTAATGCCGTGCCCTGGAATCGCTTCAAATGAAGAACTCTTATACTGGATTTCATTGATTTCCTTACCAAAAGAAGTAATCGCATGTGCTATTGGATGCTCAGAATTACTTTCGGCAGCCGCAGCCAACAGAATGAGTGTTTGTCGATCCTGCTGATTTGCAACAATAAACTCTGTTACAGCAGGTTTACCTTTTGTGATGGTTCCAGTTTTATCGAACACAACCGTATCTATAGATTTTGTGTTTTCCATTGCTTCAGCTGTCTTGAATAATATCCCAAGCTCAGCCGAGCGACCTGATCCCGCCATAATTGAAGTAGGAGTTGCAAGCCCAAGCGCACATGGACAAGCAATGACCAGTACAGCAATCGTACTTTCCAATGCCGAGGCAAAGTTACCGATGTCCACAAAAAGGTACCAAACTAGGAAAGTCAGAAGAGCAAGTCCTACAACAACCGGCACAAATATACCCGAGATTCGGTCTGCCAATCTTTGTATCGGAGCTTTGGATCCTTGTGCTTCTTCAACCACACGGATAATGGAAGACAGAACGGTGTCTTTACCGATCTTCGCAGCTTTTATTCGCAGTGCTCCATTCGCATTGATTGTTGCAGCGAAGACTTCATCATTTTGTGCTTTTTCAACAGGCAAACTTTCTCCGGTCAGCATGGATTCATCCACCGCAGATGAACCGGATAGGACAACGCCGTCAACCGGAATGGATGAACCTGGCTTAATAAGCAAGATATCGCCTTTTTGTACAGATTCTATAGGGATTTCACGCGTCTGGCCATTTTCCTCAATTATGGCTAATGACGGTTGAAGATTCATTAATTTTTTTATAGCATCTGAAGAATGCCCTTTCGCACGCGCTTCGAAGACTTTCCCTAGTAAAATTAGGGTAATCAACACTGCGCTTGTTTCGAAATACAGTCCGAGCATATGTGTTTCCCCGTGTTGCAAGCTATCCAATACGAGATAAATACTGTAAAAATAAGCTGCCGATGTACCGAGAGCAACTAAAACATCCATATTGGCACTCTTATTGCGAAGTGCAAAATACGCCCCTTTATAAAACATCCARCCAATCCAAAATTGAACCGGTGTCGCTAATGCCCATTGAACAAATGGATTCATTAATAGCTCTGGAACATATAACGCTGAAGTAAATGAAAAATGTCCTAACATTGTCCATAAAAGGGGAAGTGATAGAATGGCAGAAATCCAGAACAAACGGGTTTTCTTTTGAATGTCCGCTTTTTTATAATCAATGGCTTCGGCTTTTGCATCATTTTTGAAAGTTGCATCGTACCCTAAATCTTGGATTTTCTTCACAATGTCATGTGGGTTTGTCTGATTCGGATTAAATGAAATCTTTCCTGTTTCAAGCGCTAAATTTATGGCTGCTTCATTTACACCAGGCAAATTATTCAATCCTTTTTCAATACGGGTTGAACAAGCTGCACATGTCATTCCTTGAATTCTCAGGTCAACTTGCTCACTGATTACGTCATAGCCAAGTCCGCGAACTTGGTCTTCTAACTGATTCGGTTGAATGGTTTTCGCATCGTATGTAATATGTGCTTTTTCAGTTGCAAAGTTAACGGTAGCGGAAGATACACCTTCCATTTTCTGAAGCCCTTTTTCAATGCGATTTGCACAGGCTGCACAAGTCATACCGGTTATCCATAATTCTTGTTGAGTGTCAATCATAATTTTACCTCCTTATACATACCTTTACGGGGTATATAAAATGTTGAAAAAAAACTGCGAATTTCGCAGTCTTAATTTAATACTTATTTAGCTACCGAGTATCCTTGCTCTTCTATCGTATCCGTAATTTTTTCAACTTCAACTACGTCTTTGTTAAATTCAACACCCACTGTGCCGTTTTCCAGATGTACCTGCACGTTATCAACACCAGAAATTTTTGTAACACTGCTTTCAATTGCTTTAACACAATGTCCACAAGACATACCTTCCACTTTTAATGTAACGTGATCTACCATTGGAATTCCTCCTCGTTATTTTCGCATTAGTTTTTGAACCGTTGTTAGTAATTCATCCAGCACATCATCTTCGCCTGCAGCTAATCGTTCTTTCACACAGCCTTTTAAATGACCAGCAAGAAGAACTTTTGCAACACTGTTTAAGGCAGATTGAGTTGCTGATAATTGGGTAATAATATCATCGCAATAGACATCTTTATCAACCATGCCTTTAATCCCGCGTATTTGTCCTTCAATTCGGTTTAGCCGGGTGGTTAAATCTTTTTTTACGGAATCTGGATGATGGCTTTTTCTACAAGTCGTTGGTTCTAGAGGTTCCTCAAGTGGTGAAGCATCAGTATTAGTGGTCATGATTTTATCACCTCCAGATTTTCTTAAGTATAAAGTACCGTCGGGGGGTATGTAAAGAAAAGAGAATCAAAAATCCCCAAACTTGAAAAATAAGTTTGGGGGGGTGGTTTAAAGATGTCTCGGTTCTGAAATTTCATGGAGAGCTTGAGAAGCTTCATGTGCTGTCTCACTTGGTACAGATAAATCTGCAAGAGCTACGAAGCCAACAAGTTGTTCATTCTTGATGACAGGAAGTCGGCGGATACGGTGTTGCGCCATGATTTCAGCCGCTTCCTGAGAAGTAGATTCAGGACCTACAGAAATGACTTCATCCGACATGACATCTTTTACAAGACGCTTGCCATTTTTTGCAACAGACCTTGTAACGATATCTCGGTCAGTAATCATCCCGATTACACGTGAACCTTCAACTACTGGCATACATCCGATGTCCAAAGCACGCATGCTTTGGGCAATTTCCGATATTAAATCGGTAGGTGTACATGTCACGATATCTCGTGACATGATGTCTTTAATTTTCACAAGAATCCCTCCTTATAATAATGGTTAGTATGATTTACAAAGGACTAAAATATGTAACAAAATTGAAAGATTTAAAATAGGCTAAACGTGGTATAATAAGTGTATAAAATAGAAAGTCAAATTTATAAAACGATTTTCTTGAACCTGAACCTTTTAGTAAATGAATACGTTCCTAAACTAGAGGAAGGATAGAGGTGGATTGGATGACGAAAGAAGTTGATTTGCGAAAAATCGTTTCGAACTTGTCAAAGTTGGGTGTCACCGTAACGCTTACCAAATCTCGTCTCGAAATGTTAAAAGCACTCGCTGCACCAACTCAGACTCCACATACTCAAGGCTGAATCCACAACTTAGATCATACATTCGAGACACCTACCAAAAAGTAGGTGTTTTTTTATACGAACTTTTGATAATTTTTAAAATGATTCTTATAAAAATTAGTACGAACCGGCTCCCTTTCCGCAGACAAACCAGCAAGCCTCCTCGCTAAATTCGAGAAAGTTGCTCCAAAATTTAAAAGTTGCCCCAATTACAAAATCCTGCCCCATAAAAAAGGAACAATTATGTAGTTTTCATACTTGTTGGCTCATATGGAACGTACGGTTAGCGCAAATATACGTTAAACAAAAAAAGGATTACGCGATAATTGCGTAATCCTTTTTTATTATTCATCGTCAGAAGAACCAAACATATACGTGCGGTGATGGAATTTCATGCTGAACACCAATCCTAAAGCCAGCATATTCCCCATTAACGAACTACCCCCATAACTGATAAAAGGAAGCGGGATACCCGTTATCGGTAATAGCTGAATGGTCATCCCGATGTTTTGGAATACGTGGAATGTAATCATGGCAATAATGCCGGCACATACATACGTACTAAATGGATCTTTCAGCGTTAATGTAATTTTGGTCAAGTGGTAAATCAGCAAGAAAAACAGACTCACGACAATACTTGCGCCAATAAATCCATACTCTTCACCGATTACCGTGAATATAAAATCTGTATGATTTTCAGGAACGTATACTTCACGTCCTTGATAGCCTTTACCGGTAATTCCACCAGAGCCGATTGCGGTCATCGCATTAATCAAGTTATAGCCTTCCGACGTTGAATAGGAATACGGATCAAGCCATGAATAAATACGACCGAACTGATAAGCCTTAAAGCCGAATTTTTCCGAAAGAAAATCCTGCATGAAAACAGCCATCCAGAGCAAGGAACCTCCGATTAAAGCGGTTCCCGCAAAAATCGGAACAATCAACTTCCATGTGACACCACCCACAATAATCATTGCTGCGGTGATGGCCAAAAATACAAGTGAAGTACCAAGGTCTGGCTGTTGCATGATGAACAGTAAAGGTATAAGTGCCGTCGCCATGATTTTCCCCAATAGAATCAGGTCTGTTTTCATTGTTTTTGACACGAAATTTTCATGATGATTACTAATCATGCGTGCCATTGCTAAAATAAAGAACGTTTTCATGAATTCCGACGGTTGAATGCTCCCGATACCCGGTAAGTGGAACCAACTTTTTGCTCCACCACGTTTTTCAGCGATTTGACCTTCGCCGCCAGGTGCCAAAACAAGGGCAATTAAAATGAGAATCCCAATAGCATAAAGAACCCACGACATCTTTTTATATTGTTCGGGTTCGAATAACATAGTGAATCCTATAATCACTGCACCCACGATGTACCATAAAACTTGTCTAGGGATGAAATTAATCGGGTATTGACCTGATGATTGTGCAGACGAAATTGCGAACAAACTTACAATGAATAGCAGTAATAATATAAAAGCCAACGTCCAGTCGAAACGATCAGCAAATCCTTTGTTATTTTCCATAGTTGTCACCTGAATTTCTAATTTAAAGTTATAACTTATCAATTATACCGTAAAAGATAAGCAAATGCTTGTGCAGTATGTACTGACGAAGAACATCTTAAAATGTTTCATTCTTCTCAAAGTGAGATTATAATGAAAGGAGGAATGGAGTGATGATAATGGTGAAAAAGGCACGTGATACAGAAGATTACCTTCACCATATTTATATACATATGAACGAGGCTGATCAATTTGTGATCTTCAGCGGTCTTACAATGCAACAATTTGTCCGAAATGCAGGACCATTGCAACATCTATTGTTACTTAAGCATGAATACGAAGATAGTTCGTTTAACATGCATACCCAGCTGGAATTTGTACCAGATGAAGAGGTCTTGTCATTTACCAAAGAATTTATGGATAAACCAACTGATTTGAGATGGATTGATTTTGCGGATGAACGCAGACTCAATATGTTAACGCCTCAGGAACAAGCAGAACTATTATATATCGGGCATAAAAAAGAACCGATTCGATCACCATTTTATTATCAACTCCAAAATCGTTACGTCTATTTATCCAATGAAGAAGAGAGTATGACGAAAATTTATTTTCGTGAATTGAATGATTCAATTCATTTGGTCGTTAATATACTAAATCAAGTGGTCCGTGACAAAGAGAGGGGTGCCCCTTTTTGGCGCAGGAAACAAAAAGAAGGGTACCCTGAACTGACGGTGGACCAATTTATTACACATAAACCTTTGATGAAGGAAGGCGTACTGCTTTCGTTATTCAAACTCGAAAAATCAAAAGCAAGCTATGATTTAGAAATCCGTTCTTTGCCAGAATCGGTATTCCCCGATGAAATATGGGACGAATTAACTGCAGTCATGAAACAAAATCCGGACGAAACCATCCGTTTCTAACTACAATCCCTTGCAAAGATGAGTGCAAGGGATTGTTTTTTGATTAGTGTACGTGGGTAAACATGGTTCATGTTAAAATAAATGTATCCAATATTGTGGAGGTATTAAAATGAAAAAAAGAATAGGTTTATTATACGGTGGGAAATCTGCCGAACACGAAGTATCTTTATCGACAGCTCGTGCAGTGACACAAGCTTTAAATTTCAATGAATATGATGTGTTTCCAATATACATTACACATGAAGGCGAATGGCGTAAAGGTGCCCAATTATTGGCCCCGGTAGAAACAATTGAACAATTGCAATTTGATAATACATTCAATCAAGAATTGCCTAATAATATTTCAAGCTTCTTACCGTCTCAACAGGAGACAGACGAAAACGCGCTGGACGTGATTTTCCCTCTTTTACATGGACCAAATGGCGAAGATGGAACGGTACAGGGATTGCTTGAAGTATTGAATCTTCCTTACATCGGTAATGGTGTTCTAGCATCTTCTGCCGGAATGGATAAAGTTATCATGAAACAGCTCTTCGCGATTGCTGGTCTGAAACAAGTACCATTCGTTCATTTCATCCGTAAAGAATGGCAAAAAAACCAAGAGAATTTGATTGGGAAAATGGAGAAAGAACTAGCTTGGCCAGTTTTCGTTAAACCGRCAAACCTCGGTTCAAGTGTGGGAATCAGCAAAGCCTCAACTCGTGAAGAGTTAATCGCAGCTGTGGATATGGCATTGAAGTACGATCGCAAAATTATCGTCGAACAGGGCATTAAAGCACGTGAAATTGAAATGGGTGTACTAGGTAACGATTCGCCGAAATGTTCTGTGCCAGGTGAAATCAAACCGTTGAAAGATTTTTATGATTACCAAGCAAAATACAAAGACGGCAACACGGCGATGATAATTCCTGCGGACGTCACTGAAGAAGTGGAAGCTATTTTGCAAGGCAACGCAATCAAGGCTTTTAAAGTATTGGATTGCTCAGGACTAGTGAGAGCTGACTTCTTTGTAACGGATGCAGATGAAGTGCTAATTAATGAAGTGAATACATTACCTGGCTTTACGCCATTCAGTATGTTCCCATTGTTATGGCAGCACACAGGCGTGAATTACGCGGAATTAATCGATCAGCTGATTGAGCTTGCGATCGAAAGACATGCCGAAAAACAACAACTACACTATACAATGGATTGAGTGTGAATAATTTTGAAAAAATCATTACAAACAGTTGCTGGGTGGTTAAACATAAATGACGAAGTAAAACCGGATGTCACGGTAAGTGGCGTATCGATCAATACTAAAACCATTCAACCTGGAGATTTATTCATTCCGTTCAAAGGTGAAAAAGTGAATGGTCATCAATATGTGACTCAAGCTTTTGAAAAAGGAGCATCAGCAGCTCTTTGGCAGAAGGATGAACCAAATCCTCCACAAAATCTCCCTTTGCTTTTTGTGGAAGACAGTGAAATAGCGTTGCAGCAAATGGCACGCGCATATCGGAAAGATCATCCGGCAACGTTCATTGGCATTACGGGATCAAATGGGAAAACATCCACTAAAGATTTGGTGGCGGGTGTACTATCTCCTTATTTCCGTGTCCAAAAAACGGCAGGAAACTTCAACAATAACTTGGGATTACCGATTACGATCTTATCGTTGGATGAAGACACCGAGTTTGCCATCCTTGAAATGGGTATGAGTGGCTATGGAGAAATTGAGTTCCTTTCAAACTTGGCAAAACCGCATCACGTTGCGATAACCAACATCGGCGAAGCCCATATGCAAGACTTAGGTTCGCGTGAAGGAATTGCCAAAGCGAAGTTTGAAATCGTTGCCGGCTTACAAGGTAATGGGTGTCTATTTTATGATGGAGACGAACCGATTTTGAAGCCATTCATTCAAAAGTTCAATGATGAAAATGGATCTTCTACTATTAAAACCATTTCATTCGGGACAAATACGTCAAATGACATTTCAGCTCAATCGATTCTAGCGACGGAGAATGGCAGTGAGTTTGATGTGACTGGACTTATTGAATCACATTTTATGATTCCGGTTTTAGGAAAGCATCAAGTCAAAAATGCATTGGTCGCGATATTGATTGCCAAAGAGGCTGGCTTATCAAACGAACAAATTCTGGATTCCTTGAAAAATGTTTCACTTACAGACATGCGGATGCAAGTCATTCCTGCCAAGAACGGTTCATTGTTTATCAACGATGCGTATAATGCAGCACCGACTTCAATGAGTGCCGCCATTACCTTTATTCGTGAAACAACAATTCGTCCTGAAAAGTGGCTGGTTCTTGGGGATATGCTGGAACTAGGTTCTGAAGAACAGGCCTATCATGAAGACTTAGCCAATCAGATAAAATCGGAAGATTTTGCTGGTGTCTGCTTATATGGTCCACGCATGAAATGGTTATATGACAAGTTGCAGAAATCGTTCGATGAAAGACATCTAATTTGGTCGGAAAAGGATTATGAACCGATTCGCACTATGTTGGAAAGCCATACATCAGCAGATTCCATCACTTTAATAAAAGGATCTCGTGGAATGGCACTAGAACATGTGATTAAATAATACTTTACTCAAAGGAAACTCTGTTAATGGAGTTTCCTTTTTGTATGTTCAATATGGTTGGCATGTAGCGTTTGAAAAATGGCGAACTGGGTATCACAACTGTATCGAACAAATTAGCGTTGCGATTCTAAAGGGGACTGAAAAAATGAAAACCGGTCTATTATGCATTCATGGATTTACAGGAGGTCCGTATGAAATTGAGCCTTTTGTGCAAAATATTGAAGAGAAAACGGATTGGATTGTCAAAGTCCCTACGTTGCCTGGACATGGACCTACATTATCATTAACAGAGTTGACGGCGGAAAATTGGATGATGGAAGCTGAACAGGCCTTGAGACTATTGCAAAAGCAAGTGGACAGAGTGTTCGTTGTCGGTTTTTCAATGGGTGGACTGATTGCCCTTTATTTATCTTTGCGCTACAAGATTGACCGTCTCGTTCTTCTCAGTGCATCTGCTAAATACATTAATGGCGTTCAAATATTGGAAGATGTTAAAGATATCGTAGCTGATGTCATGCAAGGGAATCTTTCAACCAATGCGTTTTACCATTTATACGAATACAAATTAACTCATACGCCAATTCGAGCCGCGATTGAGTTTATGCGAGTCGTAAAAATGGTCGAGCCTTATTATGAGTCAGTCACAGTACCGGTATGTATTGTGCAAGGCAAAAAAGATGGGATTGTCCCATTCACTTCTGCACAATATTTGTACGATCGATTGGGTTCAGAAGAGAAAAACATGGTTACTTCAGAATGCGGCAAGCATCTCATATGCTATAGCGAGGATTGCGATGAATGGTTCGGTGAAGTGTTAAGTTTTTTGGAAAAGAATGAGAAAACTAATTATTACGACTGTGGTTGATTAATTGCATATTGTCTTTATCCGTGTTAAAGTGATTAGAGCAATGGATACATTTTGTGTAAAGACTCTTCGGGTTTTGATGAAGAGCTCTTTTTTTTGAACATAACGGTTTGTTCAATTTTTTAGGGTAGGATGTTTAGTTTCAAACATCAAAAATGTGAGCTATCACAATAGCCTCGTTCTCAATAAGAACTTTACAAAGGCTACCAACAGGTCACAAGAGACAGCGTGATGCATACGCTTTGAACATGCTCCCCACTGATCGAACCGCTCGGCAAAAGACCGGGCTTTCCTTTAAATATAAGTCCCCTCTGATAACTCTACAGAGAATTTTAAGTAACGGAAACGTTCCTCGTATAGGCTCGAATTTGCCGCAACTTCATCTGAAAATGTAACCATTTGTCAAATGTAAACAAAAAGGAGATTAAATTTTGACAAATTTTTCAGAATTAAATATTAGCGAATCAACATTAAAATCCGTAAAACGTATGGGTTTTGAAGAAGCAACACCAATCCAAGAAGGTACAATCAAATTTGCAATGGAAGGCCGCGATATTATCGGTCAAGCACAAACAGGAACTGGTAAAACAGCAGCGTTTGGTATTCCGTTGGTTGAAAAGGTTGACCCAAAAAACTCTAACATCCAAGGTTTAATTATTGCACCGACTCGTGAATTGGCGATTCAAGTTTCAGAAGAACTTTACAAAATCGGCCAAGACAAACGTGTGAAAATTTTATCTGTATATGGTGGACAAGAAATCGGACGTCAAATCCGTGCATTGAAAAATAACCCACATGTAATCGTCGGTACACCTGGTCGTATTCTTGATCATATCAACCGTCGTACATTGAAACTTGATAACGTTCAAACGCTTATTTTAGACGAAGCGGATGAAATGTTAAACATGGGCTTCATTGAAGATATCAACACAATTATGGAAAGTGTTCCAGCAGAACGTCAAACATTGTTGTTCTCGGCTACAATGCCAACACCAATCCGTAAAATTGCTGAGAAATTCATGAAAACGCCTGAAGTAGTTAAAATTCAATCAAAAGAAATGACAGTTGAAAACATCGAGCAATTTTTCGTTAAATCGCATGAGCGTGAAAAATTCGATATCCTTTCTCGTGTTATTAACGTACACCAACCTGAACTTGCAATTATCTTCGGTCGTACAAAACGTCGCGTAGACGAATTGTCACATGCTCTAAGCATCCGTGGTTATTTAGCAGAAGGTATTCATGGTGATTTAAGCCAAGCGAAACGTATGTCAGTTCTTCGTCAATTTAAAGAAAACAAAATTGACATCCTTGTTGCAACAGACGTAGCTGCTCGTGGACTTGATATCTCTGGTGTTACTCACGTTTACAACTATGATATTCCACAAGATCCTGAAAGCTATGTTCACCGTATCGGTCGTACTGGCCGTGCAGGTAAAAGTGGTGTGGCAGTAACTTTCGTTACTCCACGTGAAATGGGTTACTTACGTATCGTTGAAGAAACAACGAAAAAACGTATGTCACCACTTCGTCCACCAAGCTCAGATGAGGCTCTAATTGGTCAACAGCGTTTAGCGGTTGAATCATTATCTGAAATTGTAGACAAAAACAATATTGGTGATTACCGTTCATTCGCAACGGAATTACTTGAGAAATATGAAGCAGTTGACGTAATCGCTGCTGCATTGAAATCAATGACTCGCGAACCAAGTGATACACCTGTATCAATCTCTGAAGAACGCCCATTGCCAGCTCGTAAAGAGCGCAGCGGTGGTGGCGGACGCAGCGGCGGCGGTGGCTATAAAGGCAACAACCGTAGCGGTGGAGGCAGATCTTCTTCAGGTTCAGGTCGTAGCTCAGATCGTGGTCCATCTCGCCGTACTGGCGGTCGTGACGGAGCTTCTTCTTCTTCACGTGAGGGCTCTTCAAGCCGCGGTGGACGTCCACGTACATCTTCACGTCGTGAAAGCTAATTAAATTTCAAAAACCACAGTCCTTATGGGCTGTGGTTTTTTTTAGATTGTGAATGGTTGAAACGCGAATAGAACGTACGTAACCGAGAATAGACAGCCCAGAACTGATAATACATCTCTACCAGTATCTTTTTTATGAAACGTTTTTACTGTAGAATCGTATGCATAGTAGAAAGTAGGTGTTCACATGAGAAATGAACCAATTAATCAGATCTCACCAAAAGGATTAAAGGTATGGAGATTGTACGGCTTGATGCATTCCGCCATTATATGGTTATTGGCAATAGGTGCCGGAGTCTTAAATTGGTGGTTGGAAGGGCCATGGTGGGTATGGGTTATTTGTGTAGTGCTTCCTATACTATATACATACATATTTGTTTATTTTTTTCCTAAATTACGATGGCTTCGTTGGAGATATGAAGTTAGGGAACAGGAAATTGAACTTCAGCACGGACTCTTTGTCATCAAGCGGACGCTAGTGCCAATGGTTCGGGTCCAGCATGTAGATACGGAACAAGGACCCATTTTACGCAAATATGATTTAGCTTCTATTACAATCTCGACTGCTGCAACAAATCATACGATTCCGGCACTTATTACAAGTGAAGCGGACGAAATGAGAATTCGCATATCGACACTTGCAAGGGTGGCGGAAGATGATGTCTAACGAACGTTTTAAACTCCATCCAATTTCAGCAGTGGTAAATTTCATTAAAGGCTTAAAGGATTTAATTTTACCGTTTGTCTTCATTTTTGTTGTAAATGGATTTCAAGGCGATTCCTCGGGAGGCGGCCATTGGACGGATTTTGTTCCTTATATTGTGGGGTTTTTGGTACTGGCGTTCATTTTGGGTAGTGGAATCATCAAGTGGAAACGTTTTGTTTACTGGTTTGAAGAGGATGAATTACGGATTGAATATGGATTGTTTGTAAAGAAAAAACGCTATATTCCTTTTGAACGTATTCAAAGCTTGAACTATACCGAAAGTATTTTACATCGACCTTTCAAACTTGTAAAAGTAACGATTGAGACCGCTGGTTCAGGATCTGCAAAAGAAGCAGAAGCAGAACTTACAGCCATCACTAGAGATAATGCAAAGCGGATCGAAACAGAATTGGCGAATGCAAAAAAACGTAAAACGTCTATAACGAAAGCTGAAGTAACATTAACGGAAGATCAAAACCATGAATCGGTCTTAGATTCTGCTGTTCCAATTTATAAAATGTCCATGAAGGATTTAATCATTCTGGCCACTACATCTGGAGGGATTGGTGTCGTATTCTCTGGGTTAGCTGTGTTCATGTCCCAGTTTTCGGATATCATTCCGTACAAGGAGATTTACGATGAGTTCGTTGTATTTCTGAAATTCGGCTTTTTCATTGTGGCAATTAGTATTTTTATGGTTTTATTGTTCGCATGGTTAATTTCCGTCATTCTGACGACTTTAAATTACTACCAATTTACGATTGTCCAGGAAAACGACCAGATTGTTTTAACTCGTGGTTTGCTGGAGAAGAAAAAAGTATCCATTCCAATTGGGCGTGTTCAAGGGATTCGTATTGTCGAGAATCCATTGCGCCAATTATTCGGCTATTGTACGGTTATTGTTGAAAGTGCGGGGGGTTCCCTAGAGGAACAAGATAAAAACATAAAACTATTCCCGCTTGTTAAAAAAAGTGTAATCAAACAACCGTTAAATCAATTGTTCGTAGATTTCGACTTTGAACCTGAATGGACATCTTCTCCAAAACAGGCTAAATCATTTTATTATCGTCTTGACTTCTTATGGATGATTCCCGTGATGGTTGCGGTCAGTTATTTTTACTATCCATATGGATTATTGTCATTATTACTGTTTCCGATTGTGATCCTATTGGCTCTATGGCAACATCATTCTGCTGCATTTGCACTTAATCGTAACCAGTTATCTTTGCGATACAGAGGGATTAGTAAATACACGTTCTTCATCGAAAAGAAAAGAATGCAATCTCTTCAAATGAAACAAAGTCCTTTCCAAAAAAGAAAAAAGCTCGCTTCCATTCAAACCACAATCAAGTCGGGAATGCTTGGAACAACTGCTAGAGTGGATCATTTAAACGTAAAAGATATTGAGGAAGTCATGACTTGGTACGAACCTTCCAAGTATGAAGCGATAGAAAAAGGACAGCCACAATAAGGCTGTCCTATCTTTTTCTCTTTTTCCAGCTAATGATTCGTTGAGGATGGAAGTAACTAAGTCCAATCAGGAAACCAACAGCCAAACCGCTTAAATGAGCGGTAGCGTTAATGTTTGGTGTTAAGAAGGTCATGACGATACTGATGACAATGATCGGTAAAATAATTTGACGAAGTTGGGGTAATGTTTTGCGTGCATAGTACACCAGTGCACCAAAAGCCCCGAGCAGTCCATAAATAGCACCACTTGCACCGACATGAACATAATTAGCGTCTTGCAAAAGGAAAGTTGCAACGGTACCGAATAATCCTGCCATGAAATAAATG
>NZ_JBFUJC010000028.1:0-17452 GCF_056401595.1 Paenisporosarcina sp. P4_E4_2
CATCAGAACCCATCAAAAATGGCCTAGACATTAGAGAACCGAAAACTCCCCCATTTGTGATAGTGAATGATCCACCTGTCATATCAGAAATTTGAAGCTTCTTGTCACGAGCTTTTTTAGCTAACTCGCCGATTGTCGCTTCGATTTCTGCGAAGTTTTTACGGTCTGTATCGCGAACGATTGGTACAACTAATCCTTCTTCAGTTGATACCGCAATACCTACATCATAGAACTGTTTCAATAGGATTTCGTCCCCATCAAGTTCTGCGTTAACATAAGGGTATTTCTTAAGCGCAGAAGTAACGGCTTTCGTGAAGAATGACATGAATCCTAGACGGACATCATGATCTTCAAAGAATTTATCTTTCTTGCGAGAACGCAAAGCCATAACATTTGTCATGTCGATTTCGTTGAAAGTAGTCAACATCGCAGTTGATTGCTTAACTTCCAACAAACGGTTAGCGATTGTTTGACGGCGACGAGACATTTTCTCGCGTTTCACACGGCTATCGTCTGCTTTTGGTGCAGCAACTGCTTTTGGAGCCGTTGGTGCTGCTGGTGCTTGTTTAGGAGCATTTGAGTGTGCTTCCACGTCTTGTACGCGAACGCGACCCATTGGATCTACAGTTGAAACTGCTTGTAAATCAATTCCTTTTTCACGAGCAAGTTTACGTGCAGCTGGACTTGCAATTGTGCGATCTGTTGAAGAAGATTCATCTTTAGCAACTGGTGCCGCTTGTTGTTTAGGAGCTGCTTCAACATCTTTTACTGGTGCGTCAGCTTCTGCAGGATCAGCTTCAACCGGGCTCTTAGTCGTGCTACCAGAACCTGAACCTTCACCAACAACAGCAATCACTTGGCCAACTTCGACTGTATCGCCTTCAGCAAAAAGTAGTTCTTGGACTACTCCTGCTTCTTCTGAAATGACTTCAACGTTTACTTTATCAGTTTCAAGCTCAACGATGAATTCACCTTTTTCAACTGTATCGCCTGGTTGTTTCAACCATTGTGCGATTGTTCCTTCTGTAATTGATTCTGCTAATTCGGGTACTTTAATTTCTGCCACTATATTTTCCTCCTCTAATCAATACGTTCTAAAGTGAAACGGCTTCTTCAATAATGCGGGATTGTTCTGTTTTATGTGTTTCACCATCGCCCTCAGCTGGACTTGAACGTTTCACACGTCCAATATATCTAACACTCTTCGTTCCAGCTAAATCACGTAAGTATGGATCTGCAAATGTCCAAGAGCCCATGTTTTGTGGTTCTTCTTGTACCCAAGCGATTTCTTTTGCATTTGGATAACGTTCAACAATTGCTTGAATTTTTTCAGAAGGGAATGGATATAATTGTTCAACTTTAATCAAGTGAAGATGTTCGAAATCCTTGCCATCTTTTACTTTATCAGCTAAATCAATCGCCATTTTACCACTTGCCAATAAAATTCTTTCCACTTTATCTGTTTGCTCACCAAGACCTCGTTGTTCCAGAACAGTGTCAAACTGGCCAGTTGTAAGGTCTGCTACTTCAGCACCCACAAGTGGATGACGAAGCAATGATTTAGGCGAAACAATAATTAAAGGTCTCATCGTTTCTTCTCCAAGCATTTTCGCTTGTCGACGTAAAATATGGAAATAGTTCGCAGCACTTGATAGATTTGCAACTGTCCAGTTATTTTCTCCGGCCATTTGTAAATAACRCTCTAAACGAGCACTTGAATGCTCTGGGCCTTGACCTTCATACGCATGCGGAAGTAACATGACCAATCCGGATTTTTGACCCCATTTTGAACGGCTAGCAGAGATAAATTGATCAAACATAACTTGCGCCATGTTTGCGAAATCCCCGTATTGTGCTTCCCAAATGACTAATGCTTTTTCGTTTTCTAAGTTATATCCAAATTCATAACCGACAACCGCTGCTTCAGTCAATGGACTGTTGTATACCACAAATGATGCTTTTGCATCTGAAATATGGTGTAAAGGAACAAGTTCTGCTCCAGTTTTTTCATCGTGTAAAACAAGATGTCTGTGTGCAAAAGTTCCACGTTGAGCATCTTGACCAGTCAATCGAATCGGATTACCTTCTTGGATAATCGAACCAAATGCTAATGTTTCTGCATGCGCCCAATCGATTTTTCCTTTTCCTTTAAAAGGTTCTTCACGACGTTTAAGAATTTTTTCAAGTTTCTTAAATGCCGAGAATTCTGAAGGCCATGTTAATAACTCAGCATTCATTTTTACAAGTGTTTCTTCTTTCACACCTGTAGGAACTTCCGGATATCCATTCAATACAACTTCAGGGATGACAATATCTTGATGCACTGCTTCAGGCACTTCTCTTACACGATCATAAGCAGCTTGCATTGTTTTTTGAACGTCAGTAGCAAGTTTTTTCACATCTGTATCTGCCACAACTTTATCAGCAACCAATTGCTTGCCGTATAGTTCACGTACAGTTGGATGTTTGTGAATAGCATGATACATTGTTGGGTTTGTTACCAACG
Organism: Paenisporosarcina sp. P4_E4_2; assembly: GCF_056401595.1. Classification (NCBI taxonomy): domain Bacteria; kingdom Bacillati; phylum Bacillota; class Bacilli; order Caryophanales; family Caryophanaceae; genus Paenisporosarcina; species Paenisporosarcina sp. P4_E4_2. Next base: position 2,507 of record NZ_JBFUJC010000028.1, read on the forward strand.
GCTCATCCATTTCATTGTGACCGAAACGACGGTAACCGATTAAATCGATTAGGATGTCTTTACCGAACTGTTCACGATATTCAAATGCCAGACGTGCTACTGCAATTACTGCTTCAACATCGTCAGCATTAACATGGACAACCGGTACTTCATATCCCTTGGCAGGGTCAGAAGAATAATGAGTTGAACGTGAATCGTAATATTCTGTTGTGAAACCAATCATGTTGTTGGCAATGATATGAATTGATCCACCAGTTTGGAATCCACGAATACGGCTATAGTTTAACGTTTCCGTTACGATACCTTGACCTGGGAATGCTGCATCTCCATGAATCAAAACGGAATAAGCTGCTTTTGGATTTTGAACAGGTACACCTGTTTTTGTCGTTTCTTCTTGCGCTGCGCGAGTTTGTCCAGTAACGATTGGACTAACTACTTCCAAGTGAGAAGGATTATAAGCAAGTTTTACTTTTAGACCAGATTTAGCAGTATGCGTTGCACCCATGTGGTATTTCACATCGCCAAACCAGCCAGTCGTAATTTTCAATGAATCATCTTTTGGCAAGAACGATTCATTTGGAACATGTGCAAAATCTGCAAACATCATGTCGTATGGCTTGTTAATAATGTGTGTTAAGACATTTAAGCGTCCACGATGAGCCATACCGATTAGAATTTGTTCCGTTTGATATTTTTCGGATTGTCGAACTAATTCATCAAGCAAGACGACTAAGGTATCCAACCCTTCAATCGAGAATCGTTTAGCACCGACAAAAGTACGATGGATGAATTTTTCAAATCCTTCAATTTCCGAAAGACGTTTAAGCAACGCTTGACGTTCTTCAGTCGATAAAGTTAATTTCATAGAAGAAGATTCGATTTTTGATTGAATCCACTGACGTTCTTGTGGATTGATAATATGAGCGAATTCATAAGCAATCTTATCCGTATAGAAAGATTTCAAATGCTCAATTACTTGCAAGCCATTTTGAATATCTTTTGGAGCATTTTTCATTAATAAAGAAGCTGGAATCTCGATAAGATCAGCATCTGTCAATCCATATGAAGAAGGATCCAATCTTGTTGAATCTTTTGGTCGATCATTTAACGGATAAATATCCGCAGCTAAATGACCATGTGCGCGAATAGCGTCAGCTAATTGTACAGCTGCCAATACTTTGCCTACATGGTTCGGATCAACTTGCCCAGCTGCAGAGAAATCGACAAGATTTTCTTCTGTAGATGGAGCCCCATACTGTTTAAAAAGTTCACCTAGTTCTGCGTCAACAGCTTCTGGTGATTGCATGAACGTATCGTACATTTCCAATACATAACCTAAATTCGGACCAGAAAGTTTAGTCCATGGTGACCCGTTCGGTGACCCGTTTTTTGACATTTAGAAAACCCTCCAACTTTTGCCAAGCGGCATTTCCTATTTCTATTTAATAATCTACATTATTTTATCACGTTAGTTCTTGATATCAAAGGAATCGAACGCAATGCAAATGGCAGAACATTTTTTCCATTTCAATCTTACTACTCTCATAGGAAAATACAATGCTTTTTAGTAAATTAAGCAAACTTTTTCGTTAAGTCGAAATAACCCGTCATTTAGACAAGGATTCATCATTCTATTAGAGGAAGAACGAGTGAAAAAGTTGAGCCTTTTCCTAGTTCGCTTTTTACGGTTATAGATCCTCTCGCATTTTCCACAAGCATCTTTACAATACTTAATCCTAAACCGCTTCCCCCTAAATCGCGGGAACGGGCCATATCGACCCGATAAAATCGGTCGAATATTTTTGTCTCATGCTGTGGATCTATACCAATCCCCTGATCTTGTACATGGACAATAATATATTTTGTCTTGCGTTCATATGAGATATCAACTCGAGCAGGCTCTGTACTATACCGGATTGCATTGATTAACAGGTTTCGCATAATTTGTTGGTAAGCATTTGAGGAAATGAGTACATGCAATGACCGATCTATGGGAATTTTATGTTCAATGTATGCCGTTGGATAAACTTGAACTAGTTCTTCTATCACTTCTTCGGKTTGCTCGAGAATATTTGTTGGTGGTTGAGCTTTCATTTGTTCCCCACGCGCAAGTTCCAACATTTCATCAATCAACGTTTTCATTTGATGTACTTCTCGTAAAGATATTCCTAGTGACTCTTCCAAAATTTCCGGGTCATCTTTTCCCCACCGGTTCAATAGGGATAAATGTCCTTCCACTACTTGTATGGGAGTGCGTAATTCATGAGAAGCATCTGCCATGAACTGCTGCTGCTGTTCAAATGAATACTTCAATTTGGCCATCATGCTTTCATAGACAATGATTAACTCGCCAATTTCATCTTTTGCGTCGTAGGAAATCGTTAATTCTTTTTCAAAACCATGAGCAACTACGTCATCCATAGTCATTTTCAAATCCTTGAGTGGCTTTAATAAGTAAGAAGCCAGAATGTACCCGATCCACCCAGACAACAGCAAAGCGCATACACTGAATAACAGCATCGCTGTCAAAATGTACGTCTTAGTTGATTGAAATGACTTTAACGGGTGCTCGAGTTGTATATACCCTTTAAATCGGCCGAGTCTAACGTTCCCGATTGCAGAAATGGATGAATTATCATAATCATTGAGAGCATAACCTTCTTCAGGAACATCGATATCTTTAAATGCTTTGAAAGTAGAAGTGTTATTGATTTGAAGCACTTCAATTCCATCAGCATTCAACAATCTCACGGTCTGGTCTTTATCGACAATTGATTTCATTAACCCTGTATTGGACTGAATGTCCTGAACGGTCAAAAAAGGACCTTGAGATTCAAAAAATGCCGTTAAATCCTGCATCGTTCGATTCACTTCTTGTTCTTCCTGTTGATACAACCAACCTTTTAATGCCACATATAAGATTATGCTCATAGTAGCGAAACTTAAAAAGATTACGGCTGCAGAACTGATTGCCCATTTTTTCTTTAACGATTGTGAAGCGATTTTCTGATTCAACTTTTTCCACTCATTCATTCACGCATCACATATCCGACCCCTCTGACCGTTTCGATATAGCTGGTTGCATGCTGGGGTAACTTTGAGCGTAAATGACGAATATAAACATCCACAACATTCGTTTCGATATCGGCTAAATATCCCCATACATTTTCTAGAATCAAATCTCTTGTTACCACACGATTTTTTTGTTGCATCAAATAAACCAATAAATCATATTCAGTTTTGGTCAGTTCGATATTTTGTTCGGCGACTTCTACAGTATGGGCATCCGTGTCGACTATAATATCTTTTATTTGCAGGCGCGCGGTCTCATGATTTAACTTGCTGGCTCTTCTTAAAACCGAGCGTATTCGAGCGAGTAATTCTTCTATCGCAAACGGTTTAACTATATAATCATCCGCACCCGCATCTAGCCCAGCTACACGGTCAATTACAGCATCCCGAGCTGTAATTAACAATATAGGTATTTGAGAAAATGAACGGATGCGCCGGCACACTTCAATTCCGTTCAGTTCAGGTAGCATTACATCCAGCAGGACAACGTCAAAATCATGAGTTTTGGCTGCCTCCAAACCTTCTCTTCCAGATATAACATGGACAACATCAAAATTCTCATGTCGCAACTCGAGCTCGATAAACCGAGCAATGTTTTTTTCATCTTCAACTAGTAGGACGCGGCTGTTCATCATCTTACCCTCTTCCATATTTTCAAAAGAACCGCTCCAATTATCGGACCGGTTCCCTAAGATTCATTCTGAATAATAAAGGTATTGATTTTTCCCCATACCTTTCACCTCGTATAAAGCTTTATCCGCTTTTTTCAACAATTCATCAATAGTGTTTCCACATTCAGGGAAGAAGACAATACCGATTGAAGTTGTAGGATGAAATGCCTGTTGTTTTATTAACCATCCTTTTTTCAAGGACGACTTGATGTTATGTATGATCTGATTGGTTAGTTCTATACGTTTATCCATTTCCATACACAGATCTGTTAATACAATAATGAACTCATCTCCACCAATTCGTGCTACCAAGTCCTGTTGACGTACATTTTTTAATAAAGCTTCTCCAAACTTCCGAATGAATTCATCACCAACATCATGCCCGTAAGAGTCATTGATCGATTTGAAATCGTCTCCATCCAAATAAAGGACGGCAATCGAAGTTTTCTTACATTCAGCACTATGGACTAATTTAGGAAATGTTTTCATTAAAAAACTGCGATTGGGTAATTGCGTAAGGCTATCATGATAGGCCATAAACGTAAGATGTTCCTCAAGATTTTTACGTTCCGTAATATCTCTGGATACTATGACGTGTTGTAGTTTATCTTGATGTTCACGATTTTTCACCGCAACTATCGAGGTTTCAGTCCAAAGTTTAGATTTGTCTTTTCGGAAGAACTGCAATTCCAGACGAATTTCATCATCCTCATTTACTCGTTTTGTAATGTCATCATCCCAAGTATCCTGAAATGGGTACGGCAACATATCACTGAACTTCTTGTTTGCCATGTCTTCTTTGGAATAACCCAAAATACGACAGTGAGAAGGCGAAGTATATAAAATGTAGCCATTTTCATCTGTAATCGCGATTAAGTCATTTGTATTTTCAGTAATCAGATTAAACGTTTTTTCAATTGATTGAAGTTCAATCATCACATTCTTTTTTTCAGTAATATCAAATTGTATGATTAATACATTTTCAATGTTTTGCTGTTTATTATATAGCGGAATAACCGTTGTATCTCCCCAGTAAAACGTACCATCTACAGCTCGGTGCCGAAGTTCGCCGCGCCAAATTTTATCTTTAAAAACATCTCGCCACATGCGTTTCAATTGGAAGTCATTGTACTGATCTACCTGTAAAAACGTGATATGTTTATCTTTGATGTCTTTTCTCGCATAACCTGAAATATCTTCGAACAATTCATTAACATATTCAATGTAACCCTTTCGATTCGTCATTAAGACCATGGCTGCCTTACTGATGGCACGTTTATAGCTCTCCAAAACATGTCTAGTATTACGCAGGCTTTCTTTTAAGACCACTTCGTCTGTAACTTCCTGAAGCAAAATATACATCGCTACATTTTCTCCGTTTTTCATAATCGGAGAGTAACTGACTAAGAATGTCCCTTTGTCTCCTGTCGATTTCATTCGTTTTACAAGTACTGAAGATTTTCCTTCGCCACGTAAATTAGAATAAAAGTGATGTTCCACTGAACTACGTTCTTTGATAGGAACGAAAGGCAAGTTAAGGAAATGTTTACCACGCCATTCCTTGAGTCGATAGCCAAACAATTCTTCGAATTTAGGATTCATATCGAAAATCTTGCCTTCATTCGTCACGACAATGGTCGGATCTACATTCATATTCAGGAGTGATTGCATAAATAAATATTTTTCTTCAATTTCTTTCTGAAACGATACTTCCTTTGTAATCGCCAGTATATATGTACCTGAATCCGTGATTATTGGCTTTACAATTGTCTCATTAACCAACTCTAAATCTGAAAACAAAAAGAAATCTTGATAAGTTATGACTTTATTTTCATTAATGGCTTGCATGTAGTGAGTCTGAATTGATTCACAATGGGAAACGGATACCATTTCGTGCAACTTTGACTGAATTGGGTTTTCTTTGAAAATGAGTCTAGCACTATGATTGACAAATAAGTATTCAAACGAGTGTTCCTTTTGAATTAAAAAGAACACTAAATCTGTAGAATCTCCATATAATAAATCAAACTGTGCTTGAGTGAAAAAATATTCCATTACATTTCATCTCCTACATGTCCGATTCGCTAGACCATCCATCTTTTACTTTTTGTTTTGCCAGTTGTTCTAATTCTTTATATTCCTCTATTTCATCATCATGAAGGATCTTGGAGTTCCAGTTGAACTCCCCATCGTCAGATAGTATTCCGGTATAGGTAGCAAAAAACGTTGCATTTCCTATCAGTGAAAGCTGCGAAGAAGTATCGCTTTGTTCAATCGCACACTTAACAAATCCGCCTGGATTATAGACCGTTGTTTCCCCATAAGGAACGAGTTTAATTGTGGCAGCTACTAAAGCAGATGCTGTCATGGCTGTTCCACAAGCATTTGTAAATCCTACACCACGTTCATAAGTCCGCACAAAAATACTAGTATCATCTACTGGGTGAACAAAGCTTACATTTACACCATCAGGGAAAAAGATATTTTCTCTATTAAATGATGCAGCAAGCTGTTCTTGAAAACGGGTATCTTCAATATACTGAATAGGAACTATACCTATTAAGTGAGGATTCGGAACCGACACTGCGGTAAAGTGAATATCGGAAGAAAACTCGGGTACTATCTCATTGATGATTTGATGGCTATTTTTATAGATCATTGGTAGTGAAGACAGCTCAAATGATACCGGCGAAATTTCTACTGAATATGTATCTATACTGTTGAAAATAGAATCTACTTTTCGTACAGTCAAGTCTGCTTTCATTGTTTCTATTGTTGCAGTCTGTTTACCAGTCTTGTTTAATACAAATCTCGCCACACATCTTAATCCATTGCCACACATGGATGCTTCTGAACCATCCGCATTATAGACGCGCATTCTCGCATCCACACGGGTCGATGGCGAAATAATCAATAAACCGTCCGCTCCATTTTCTTTTGAAGGATCGCACATCTTCTGTGCAGTTAATGGCCAATTGTATGTTGTGTTTTCTACTTCTTCATGTAAATAGAACGTATTGCCTGAACCGTGGACTTTATGAAATATTAAGGTCATGATAATCCCTCCAGATACTCTATCTTTTCATCATAAATCTAAACGAAAACGGTTACAACTATTCGTTCAAATTAAAGGCATAATCTTGTAACAAAACTTACACATTTTTAACGTATTTTTTTCTTTGCATTTTGAAAAAAAATTAGTATAGTAAGAATGCAAACAAACAATTTCATAAAGCGATTTTATTCACCATAAATCGTGAGGGAAGGCAAATGGTGCGCCACCAGCAAATATGACTGGTTCTAGTGGGTTCGATTCCCACCCCGAAATTTTTTATGCAACACAAAATGAAAAATTTCGAGGGGTTAGAACCAGACTACTGTCTTGATCTACCCTGGTACGGAGGCGTTAATTATGATTAAACGACGAGAATTACACGAATGTACTACTTTATTCGAGTATTTATCACACCCATCTGTCTTCCCTTTTGTTCGTCACAAAGCGACTTCTGCTGATGAATTTATGTTCATGACGAAACAGATAATGGAAGAAGAAGAGCGTGGAGAAGTAATTTCACGCACARTTACTGACGATTACGGAATGCCAATTGGGACCATTAATTTATATGACATTCAAGATCATGCAGGTTTTCTTGGGACATGGATTGGTCACCCTTTCCAAGGAAAAGGTTTTAATCAAAAAGCAAAAAACTTATTTTTGGAAGAGCTGTTTTATCAGCACAATATCAATACCGTATTCCTACGGATTAAAAAGCATAACGAAAAATCCATTCGTGCTGCTGAAAAATTGCCTTACACGATGAATGCAAAAGAAAGTCACCCTGCTTTATTGGAAGAAATCAATGCAGGTGCACATCAATATGAGTTATATCAAATCCCTAAAGATTTATTCTACATGGCAACGGCTGCTTCTAGGTTCACTGGAGAAGAAGAAGAACAAGCGATGTAAGAACAAAGCGGAAAGCGTCTCTCTAGCCTGGCGCTGGAAGTAGACATAGAATTCCTCTAAAAAATGAATATATCTGTTAATGCCTTTGCTTTATTAAATAAAAAAATACCGTCCACACACGTTTATGGTGTATGGACGGTATTTTATTTTGCGTATGAAGTAATAAGACTGACCATTTCATTCGGCGTTTTTGGAAATTCTGAACTTTCCATTACTTGTTGGATATGTTCTGTGCGTTCTTTAACATCTTCCAACGCAGCCATAAATGATGCTGGGGTTACTTCTTCTTCTTCAATTACAGATGCCCACCCATGTTTCTTAAATATCTGGGCATTTAAAAGTTGATCTCCACGACTTTGTAGTTTTGTTAACGGGATTAACAACATCGGTTTGCGCAAGGCTAAAAATTCAAAAATGGAATTTGACCCTGCTCGGGAGATAATAATATTAGCGGCATGCAACAAATCAGGCAATTCGTGTGTCACATATTCATATTGTTTATACCCTCTTATGTTGTTTAATGATTCATCCAATTTGCCTTTTCCACACAAGTGAATGACATCATATTTTTCAAGCAACTTAGGAAGATTACTTCGAATGGCATCATTCACTACTGCTGAGCCTTGACTCCCACCCATAATGAGTAGAACGGGTTTAAAACCTTCAAAACCACACAGTCGCATTCCCGTTTCTTTTCTCCCTTCAAACAATTCCGAGCGAATAATGGAGCCAGAACAACTGGACTTTTCTGATGGTAAGTGCTTTAACGTTTCCTGGAAGACTGTAAAAATATGATGGGCAAATGGCATCGCGATTTTATTTGCCAGTCCTGGAGTTACGTCAGATTCGTGAATTACAACTGGAATGTTAGCAATTTTACCTGCCATTACGACAGGAACGGATACAAATCCACCTTTTGAGAAAATTACGGAAGGTTTTACTTTTTTTAATATGAATAAAGCTTCCAGTAATCCTTTCATGACTCTTAGTGGATCCGTGAAGTTTTTGACGGAGGCATAACGTCTTAATTTGCCACTTGAAATGGCATGATACGTAATATGAGGAAAAGCATCGCGAATCAATTCCAATTCAATGCCATCTTTGGAACCGATGTAATGTATTTCAAATGATTGCTCTTCTAATGTCGGGATAATTGCCTGGTTCAATGAAACATGACCAGCAGTTCCCCCTCCGGTTAATACAATGGTTTTTTTCTTCATGTGTAAAGCTCCTATCTATTAAGCCACTCGATCGTTATAAAAATCATGAGGCAATTTGGCAAAATCAAGCTGCTCTTATAATCTACCCTTTACATAATATACACCATTTAAAGCTTTAACATGAACGTTATCTTCAAAACGATGGAATCCATTCACATATTGTAAAAGTGAATAATACGACTATTTCCATATCCACGAACCCTTAGAAAAATATGATATACTGGGGAAAATTTGTAGAAATTCAAGGTGATCACATATGTATGAAACTTCAAATCTAAAAGAAAAATGGTCACGGATGCTTAAAATTATTTTTCCGATTTTAGTGACACAAGTGGCATTATACTTAATTACTTTTTTTGATATTTTAATGTCAAGCAGGTATGGGAGTGAGGACTTGGCTGGAGTAGCGGTAGGCTCCTCATTATGGATACCTGTTTATACTGGACTGGCAGGTATATTATTGGCAATTACCCCTATTGTCGCTCAACTAGTTGGAGCGAAAAAAAAGGAAGAAGTCCGACTGGTTGTCCAACAAGGTTTATTTCTGTCTCTTGGGTTGTCCGTCCTTACCTTAATTGTCTTATTTTTTGTTTTAGAACCGATCTTGCAATCTATGACATTGGAGAACCGTGTAGAAGAAGTTGCCAGTTCGTTTATAAAAGCGATTAGCATCGGCATTATCCCATTATTTGCTTACAATGTTTTGCGTTCGTACATGGACGCGCTTGGAAAAACAAGAGTTTCCATGATTATCACCTTATTATCTGCACCTATAAACGTGTTTTTTAATTATTTATTGATTTTCGGAAATTTTGGCTTTCCGGAACTGGGAGGGGCCGGAGCTGGTTATGCTTCTGCAATTACCTACTGGCTCATTTTTCTTATAGCAGTTGGAGTGGTACATAAACAAAAACCTTTTCAGCAATATGAGCTTTTCAGAAATTGGCAACGTGTACAGTATTCAAAATGGCGCGATATCAGTAAAATTGGTGTTCCTATTGGTTTGTCAATCTTTGCGGAAACAAGTATCTTTTCTGCAGTTACGTTGATGATGAGTACGTATAGTACGGCAGTTATATCCGCCCATCAGATTGCTTTGAACTTTACCTCATTAATGTATATGGTTCCATTAAGCATTTCTATTGGTACTACTGTCCTGGTTGGATATGAAGTTGGAGCGAAGCGCTTTAAAGATGCAAAAATTTATAGCTGGTTAAGTGTTAGTACTGCAGTAATGTTCAGTTTCCTCTCAGCATGTATTTTGTTCTTTTTCAAGGAACAAATTGCCGAATTGTATACTACAGACGAAACGGTCATCCAATTAACCATACAATTCTTTATTTTTGCAGCACTATTTCAATTATCCGATGCGATACAAGCACCAGTGCAAGGAGCTTTGCGAGGTTATAAGGATGTAAATGTTACATTCATCATGGCCATTATTTCCTATTGGATCATTGGTTTGCCAGTAGGCTATCTCCTATCGAAGTTCACTGAATTCGGACCGTTTGGATATTGGATTGGTTTAATTGTTGGTTTATCTGCCGGTGCCATCACTTTATCCTTAAGACTCATCCGTATTCAGCGCAAAAAAGATGTCGCGTCCCTTTAGGACTGCGTCATCTTTTTTTTCGTATGAATAACCTTTATTATGGGTTGCACAAAAAGAACGGTTTTCAGAAATTCGAAAACGGTTCTTTTTTTGTCTCTGTTAAGTTTTATGGTTGATTTTTTTAAAAAGATTAAAGGGAATCTGCTTGCTTTCCGCGGACGAACAGGATGTTGGTCACGAAGGCGTTGTCGAAAAATGAGACCCACAAGTATGTGATTTTCATACTCGTTGGCTCATGCGGAACTTTCGGCTAGCGCAAATGTACGATTAACTACCATATCGTTTAACAGAGCCTATATTTTTAAGATTTCAGGAGTTCCCGATAGATTTTGAGATATTGCTGCGAAGATGATGACCAGCTAAAATCAAGATCCATTGCGTGCCCTACTAAGTTTCTCCATTTGTTAGGCTGGAAGCGGAAAAGTGCAACCGCTCGCTCAATCGTATATAGCAATTCGTGGGCATTATAATTAGCAAAGCTGAATCCATTTCCTTCTTCGGTTATTTCATTATAAGGAATAACGGTATCCTTCAGCCCACCTGTTTCTCGGACGAGCGGCAAGGTTCCATAGCGAAGTGCGAGCAACTGTCCTATGCCGCACGGCTCAAATTGGGATGGCATCAGAAAAAGATCGGAACCGGCATAAATTTTTCGTGCCAATGCTTCATCAAAATATAGGTTTGCTGAAACTTTATCGGGATAAACTTCTTCAAAATACCTGAATGACTCTTCATACTGCTGATCGCCAGTACCTAATAACACAATCTGGACATTCAAACCGATGATTTCATGGAAGACATGTAGAATCAGATCTATGCCTTTTTGATCAACTAGTCTGGTAACCATAGAAATTACTGGTATATCAGCGTTTATAGGAAGCCCGAGTGATTCCTGAAGGTGCTTTTTATTTACAGACTTCCCCTTATAATCGTCGAATGGAAGGAATAAATTTTCATCACGTTTAGGATCATAGGAGTCATTGTCAATTCCGTTCACGATTCCACGAATATCGGCGCCTCTCTTTCGTAAAAACCCATCAAGTCTTTCTCCATAAAAGGGAGACTGTATTTCGTATGCATAGGTTGAACTTACAGTAGTCAAGCGATCAGCAAAGGCCAGTCCTCCTTTAAGGTAACTGACATCCCCAYAAAACTCTAAGCCATCCATGTGAAAATAAAGTTCGCTTAAATCCAGTAAATCGGAAAGCACTGATTTAGCATATACACCTTGGTAACGTAAATTATGAATGGTAAACACGGTTTTGATTTCCTGATAATATGGATTATTTTCATAATGGGCCTTTAAAAGAACAGGAATCAAGCCTGTTTGCCAATCATGGCAATGGATGATATCTGGTCGTTCCTCWAAGAATGGCAAAGCCTCCAGCACGGCTCGAGAAAAGAAGGCGAAACGCTCACCATCATCCCCAAAGCCATAACTGCCATGCCTTTTAAAATAATATTCGTTATCGAGAAAGTATACTGTTATCCCCTGATAATGCAGTTTTTCAATACAACAAAATTGACGTCTCCACCCTAAAGGCACTTCAATGCTTTTGATCCATTGCATTTGTTCTTGAAAATGTAACGGAAGATCGCCATACTTCGGTAATATAACACTGACGTTGGTTCCCTTTTCATGTAAAGATAGAGGCAAGGCGCCTATGACATCACCAAGTCCCCCGGTCTTAATAAATGGGACGCACTCTGAGGCTGCAAATAAAACATTCATGCTGGGTCCCTCCAGTTTAAACTACTTCTTCTTTTTTGATTACCGTCGGCTTATTTCTCGCTGTAATGATTTGATTCCTTGTTATGATTACTTGTTTATCAGTAATAACATTTTCGATATGGGCTCCGTCTTCAATCTCACCTCTTTGCATAATGATACTGTTTTTAACGACAGCACCTTTCCTTACTTTTACGCCACGGAAAATAATACTATTTTCGACGGTTCCTTCAATAATACATCCATTGGCAATTAAGGAATTAGAAACCTTTGAGGAATTTGCATATTCGGCAGGTGCTTCATGTTTAATTTTAGTGAAAACTTCCCATGAATCATAAAAATAGTTACGAAGAATTTCTGGGTTAAGAAATTCCATACTACTAGCATGGTATGTTTCTAAGGAGTGAATAAACGGCATATTACCAGTGAATTCATATCCTTGCACTTTAAGATTTATCAAATTTGCTTTTACAATATCTTTCAAAAAATCATATTCATCATACTCAATACAATTCTTAATTAAATCTATTAATAATTGCTTTTTAATCACATATGTTTCCAAACATATATGGTCACCTTTCTTAGGTGACGTATAAAGGTTTATATCACGGACTTCGCCGTTTGAATCTAGTGAACATTGATGATAAAGAGGTCTTTTCACTGACTCCCCATCATAATCCTTATACAGAACTGTAATATCAGCTTCATTACTTTCGTGTTCTTTAATCACTTCGTTAAAGTCTATTTTACAAATATGATGACCAGGAGCAATAATTACTGTATCTGCAGTTGCCCGTTGGAAAAATTCTAAATGATCGTAGAACTGCTGTAAATCTCCTTTAATTTTTTCATCGGGATGAATTGAAGGAAGAATGAATAAACCTTGTGAACGGTGATCAAGATCCCATTCCTTTCCAGAACCTAGATGATCCATCAACGATCGATATTTATCTTTTGTGAATATCGCAACCTTGCTGACGCTAACATTCATAAAGTTAGACATTGTGAAATCTATCATACGATAGCGTCCTCCAAATGGTACGGAAGCCAGACAACGATGCTGGGTCAGTTCTTTTAAAATAGGCCTTTCATTTACGAGATTAATTACACCTAATACATTCCTCATTTAAGGCTACCTCCTATTATAAAGATTGCAGCAAAGCACTTTCCGAAGAAATCCGCTGATTTTCACCAATTAAGGTAAGCCCTTGTTTAGAGTCAAAGACTATTGCTCCATCTTCGATAGTTGTACCGCTACCGATTATAGCCCTTTCGATTATTACATTTTTCCCGATTTTCACATTTGGCATTATTACGGAATCCTTTACGATAGAGCCGCTTCCAACTTGGACATTATAGGAAAGAACAGAATGATCGACCTTCCCAAATACCAAACACCCTTCATTGACTAATGATTGTGTCACATCAGCATCCTCAGATATATATTGTGGAGGGTGGTTGGCATTACCTGCATATATTTGCCAATTCGGGTCTCCTAGCTTGAATACAGATGGTTCTTCCAATAAATCCATATGCGCTTCCCACAGGCTTTCAATCGTACCGACATCTTTCCAATAGCCTTCAAATCGATACGCTTGTAAATTTGCTTCATCATTCAGCATCTTTGGAATAATGTCTTTTCCAAAGTCATTAGTCGAACTGCTATCCTGTTCGTCTTCTGTTAAATACTTTTTGAGATGATTCCAGTTAAAGAGATACACACCCATCGAAGCCAAATTACTTTTTGGATGTTTAGGTTTTTCATCAAATTCAATAATTTTATCAGTTTCGTTTGTATTCATTATGCCAAAGCGATTTGCTTCTTCCCAAGGTACCTCTATGACAGCAATGGTCGCATGTGCACCCTTATTAATATGATCTTCAAGCATTTTATTATAATCCATCTTGTAAATATGATCTCCTGAGATAACAAGTACATATTCCGGGTCATTATGATCAATAAAATGGAAATTTTGATATACAGCATTTGCAGTTCCTTTGTACCATACACCACCGTCTTTCCCCTGATAAGGTGGAAGTATAGAAACCCCGCCGTTATTACGGTCAAGATCCCACGGGCGGCCGTTACCAATATATGAATTCAAAATATGCGGACGATATTGGGTARGTATGCCGACTGTATCAATACCTGAATGTGTACAGTTGCTTAAGGTAAAATCGATAATCCGGTATTTGCCTCCAAAGGGTACTGCGGGTTTAGCTAAGTCACTCGTCAATTCCCCGAGTCTTGAACCCTGACCACCTGCTAAAAGCATTGCAACCCATTTTTTAGATGCCATTTGTATTGAATCCCCTTTGCCTTGTTTTTGTTTCTTTCATGAATATAGCAATCCCTAGCGGCGGTACGGTTATTTCCAGGCTGCAGGGCTGATTATGAAGCGGGATCTTACTGGCATGCATCGGGGTGGAGTTCAGCTGTCCCGATCCGCCAAATGATGCGGCATCACTATTAAATGCTTCAAAATATTTCCCATTGGACGGAACCCCAATTTGATAGTTATGGTAAACATCGGCTGAAAAATTACAAACAACAATGCAATAATCCCCCTTCCGTTTTCCTTTTCTCATAAAAGTAATCACGCTTTGTTCTGCATTGTCTGCATCAATCCATTGAAAGCCAGCTTGCTCATGATCCAGACGCCATAGGGAATTGG
>NZ_JBFUJC010000029.1:0-17172 GCF_056401595.1 Paenisporosarcina sp. P4_E4_2
CTTTTAATGCCCCTTGGAAAGAACCTATTGCTGTACGGACAGCACTTACTACAACCACTTCTCTTGTTGACATTGAAAATCCCCCTAATCCCCTAAGAAAATATATTTGCTAGCACCCCTATCTCATCATTACAATAGAATGAAGGAGGGATGATATGTTTAGTTTACCAAACAATGTGACAATTATCGAGGTCGGTCCAAGAGATGGACTTCAGAATGAGAAAAATGAGGTTTCAACCGAAAATAAGCTTTCATTTATTCAAGCATTACAAACAGCGGGAATAGATGAAATGGAAATCACTTCGTTTGTATCTCCAAAATGGGTCCCACAAATGGCCGATGCAACCGAGATTGTACAAGGGGTTCACAAGCAAGGACGTCAAATTGTGCTAACGCCCAACTCTAAAGGAGTGGAACGTGCACTTTCTGCAGGAGCAAAAAATGTAGCAGTTTTTGTAGGTGTCAGTAATACATTCAATTTAAAGAACATAAATAAAACAACGGCGCAAAGCATGCAGGAATTAAAACCTGTTATCATCGATTTAAAACAACAAGGAATTTTTGTTCGTGCATGTATCTCTACGGCTTTTTATTGTCCGTATGAAGGAAAAATCGACATTAATGAAACGCTGGCTTTATGCAAAGAGTTCGCAAGCTGGGGTATTGACGAACTTAGTGTTGCCGATACAATCGGCATGGCGAATCCACAGGAAAGTCATGAATTATTCACTTTACTGATTCGTGAAATTCCACAAGTTTTGATGAATGCACATTTCCACGACACACGAAAAATGGGCTTAGCAAATATTTATGCGGCTCTTCTTGCAGGTGTAACACGATTTGATACATCAGCTGGCGGACTGGGCGGTTGTCCTTTTGCACCCGGGGCAACAGGAAATGTAGCAACTGAAGATGTCGTGAATATGTTACATACAATGGGAGTAAACACAGGAATTGACCTGAATAAATTATGTAAAGCGGTTTCTATTATAGCTCCTCACGTTTCGAGACCGATAGATACGGGCATGTTTAGATTATACGAATTAAATCAAGCATAGGAGGATTTCCCATGAAGCGTCGCATTCTTTGGATCACCAGTATTCTCTCGAGTATTATGACCGCAGGAGCGGCGATTTTTGGTTTTGTGTTTACAAACCGACTCATGTATCTGAAGAAAAAAGATGATGCGTTTATATTAAATCGTGAAATTACCGCGAAAAGATTCGATGAGGCTTGGTTCAATATTGTACGAAAAACGGAGAAATGGATTGACAGCCCTAATGGCTACCCGGTTAAAGCAATTTTCCTGGAACCTTTGGATACAAATAACTTCGTCGTCATTTGTCACGGTGTCACAGAAAACAAAATAAATTCAGTAAAATATGCCCGTCTCTTTGAACGGTTGGGTTTTAATTCAGTTGTATATGATCATCGTCGGCATGGTGATTCTGGGGGTAAAACAACGAGTTTCGGTCACTATGAAAAAATGGATTTACAGGTAATAGTCAACGCAGTTAAAAACTATGCCGGTGAAGATGCAATCATTGGGATTCATGGGGAGTCGATGGGCGCCGCTACAACCATTCTGTATGCTGGAACTTTGGAAGATCAAGCTCATTTTTATATATCTGATTGTGCGTTTTCAGATTTTACCGATCAACTACTGTACTTAATGAAAAAAGAAACACCACTTCGTTCAAGTCTTGCAATAAAATTGGCGGATGTCTTTTTACGGGTACGGGACGGATATTCCATGAAACTTGTTTCACCTAGAGAAGCAGTATCTCATATCGAGAAACCGGTTTTATTCATTCATAGTTTACCTGACGATTTCATTTTGCCTGAAATGACTAAAGAGCTGTATGAGTTGAAACAAGGACCAAAACAATTAAAACTATTTGAAATTGGTCCCCATGCACAATCATATAATCAAAATGCTGAGGAATATGAAAAAACAGTCGCAGAATTCCTTCACACCTATGATCTTTTACCAACATTATAAAAACACAAGTCGTATTACCCATAAGACCTAGATATAATAACCAATAAAAAATAGCACTCACGGAGTGCTATTTTTTATTTTTGCATTTTATTCATTTGGTTCATCATTTGTTTCACTTGTTTTTCAGATGGTTTACGACCCATTTGAGCCATCATCATGCGAAGCATTTGTTCATTGATTGGTGGGTTCTCTTTTAAATACTTCATCATATATTGACGGGCKCCATAAAAACCGATTACAGCTCCACCTACTAACGCCACGATGATTAAAGTAATTGCTAACCATAATTGCATTGTTGTTTTCCCCCTTCTCGGTGATTAACCTTACTTTCTATCTCCAAGAAGGATTATACAACAAAACCCTTCTCCTTACTAGGCGAAGTCTAGAATTTCTGTAAATGAATGAATGGATCCTACTTTGATTGGCTTAAGCCAGCCAAAGGATGCTTCTTCTTGCTGGAAAGCCATATAGCAATCACTAGAATCGGAAAACCCTGCAAATAAATCCAAATCAAGCATATGGGACCCCTTACACCACACATGTACACAATATGGTTCAAACTTCATTTGAATTGAGCCTTTTAATGGATGTTCAAGCAACAGTTTATGCATATCCTGTTCGTTATGCGAAAACAAACGACTTAGTTTTCTCTCCAAACTTTGTTTGATGAATTCTTCATCTATTTTCTCGCACACATATGTCATCTCATTATGGTCCTGGTTACTTTGCATATTGTCTCTTCCCAGTATTTCCTGAAGCATTTTTTCCCGGCCTAAAACGAAAGGTTGGTATGCTTTTTTAATGTGAAAAATTTTATATGTTCGCATATGTTAAACCCCCACTTTTTTTATTAAGTATAAAGGGTGCTCTTCGCTAAAGTTGTCGAACTGCGATTCTGCTTGGTCACTTTTATTGACGAAAAAAAACAAGCAGTGGCGAATGCACACTACTTGTTTTTTCATTATTTATTCAATAAAGATTTCACACGCGCTACTACGTTTTCTTTAGAGAAACCAAATTCTTTCATAACGATTTCTCCTGGTGCGCTTGCACCAAAACGATCGATTCCTAACACACTGCCTTCGTCACCTGTGTAACGTTCCCAGCCAAATGATACGCCCATTTCGATAGCCAAACGTTTTTTGACCGTTTTCGGCAAGACACTATTTTTATATTCGGCATCTTGCTGTTCAAAGCGATCCCATGACGGCATCGAAATAACTGCTACATCAATTCCTTCTTCTGCTAACAGTTGTTGTGCATCCACAGCAAGTGAAACTTCAGAACCAGTTGCTAAGAGCAATGCGTCTGCCAGTTCTTTGTTTGCAGGAGAAACAACATAAGCCCCTTTTGCAACACCTTCAGCTGCTCGAGCAGCAGAGTGTTCTAGAACCGGTAAGTTTTGTCTAGATAAAATCAACGCTGTTGGCACTGATTTAGATGAAACAGCTAATTTCCAAGCTTCTGCCGATTCGTTGGCATCYGCCGGACGAATGACGGACAAGTTTGGCATAGCACGCAATGATGCCAATTGTTCAACCGGCTCATGCGTTGGACCATCTTCTCCAACTGCAATACTGTCATGTGTAAATACATAAGTAACAGGAAGCCCCATTAATGCTGATAAACGTACAGCTGGTCGTACATAATCGCTGAATACGAAGAATGTACCGCCAAATACGTGTAAACCACCATGTAGGGCCATACCGTTCAAGGCAGCACCCATCGCAAATTCACGAACACCGAACCAAATGTTACGGCCTTCGTACGAGTCACTTGAGAAATCACCCGCACCTTTGATTGTCGTCTTATTTGAACCAGCTAAATCCGCACTTCCTCCGAAGAATGAAGGGACAGTTTTTGCGATTGCATTCAAAACGTCACCAGAAGATGAACGAGTTGCATGAGAAGTACCAACTTCATAAACTGGAATTTCTGAATCGTAATTTTCAGGAAGATCCCCTTTAATTGCAAGCTCCAACTGTTGTGCAAGCTCTGGATATTCTGATTTATAAGATGCAAATTGTTCGTTCCAAGAAGCTTCATTTACCCCGCCAAGTTTTTCAGCTGACTCTTTGAAAGCAGCATAAACTTCTTCCGGTACATGGAAGTCTTGTTCGAAAGTCCATTTGTAGCTTTCTTTTGTAAGCAGTGCCTCATCTTTACCTAATGGCGCGCCGTGAACATCTGATTTACCAGATTTGTTTGGAGAGCCAAAACCAATGATCGTTTTCACTTCAATAAGAGTTGGTTGTCCTTTATGGTTTTTAGCCGTTTCAATAGCATTTGAAAGATCTTCTAGTGAATTCCCATCTGCTACATGCAAATAGTTCCAACCATAAGACTCAAAGCGTTTCTGAATTTTTTCAGAGAAAGACTTATTCAAATCCCCGTCCAACGAGATATCATTACTGTCGTACAATACAATAAGTTTATCCAATTGCAAGTGTCCTGCTAGTGAAATGGCTTCCGCAGCAACACCTTCCATTAAGTCCCCATCACCACATAAAGCATAAGTGTAATGATCAACAACTTCATGGTTCGGTTTATTGTAAACCGCAGCTAAATGGCGCTCAGCCATTGCCATACCAACTGACATAGCTATCCCTTGTCCAAGTGGTCCTGTTGTAGCTTCAACTCCAGCAGTATGACCGTATTCAGGATGTCCTGGTGTTTTAGAATTCCATTGTCGGAAGTTTTTAAGCTCTTCCATTGGTAAATCATAACCACCTAAGTGCAATAAGCTATAAAGCAACATAGAACCATGGCCCGCTGATAATACAAAACGGTCACGATTAAACCAGTTAGGATTTTCCGGATTATGACGTAAATGTTTCGTCCAAAGAGTATACGCCATAGGGGCTGCACCCATTGGTAAACCTGGATGACCTGAATTTGCTTTTTCAATCGCATCGATTGATAACGTGCGGATAGTACTGATGGCTAAATGATCTACGTGTTGAGACATACTTGACATCCTTTCTGATACAGAAGTTTTCTTCATTCCTTAGTGTAGTCAACTTTTGATAAACTGACAACGGTTAGCAAATGTTGATTTAATTCAGAAATTTCTTTTCTTTTAACGCTTTCACTTTATCTGGTGTAACATCATTGCCTTCTGGATCAACCATTTTAACATTTTCAATGGTACTTCTCATAGATGAACGAAACGTTTCAAGATATTCTTTTCGTAAGGACGTTTGTTCTTTCGCTTCTTCTATAGTAAGACCCACAGACTTGGATTTTTTGGACAATTCATTAATTCGTGAAATTTTTTCAGGAGATAACATTCAATTCACACCTTCCTTCTAATAACCTTATTAAAAGGTATGCAAAAAAGACTTGGAGCGCAAGTATTTAGCCTCCGAGTCTTTCTTTATACTCAATATATCTTCGATGAACTGTGGCTTTGCTCWCAGGAAAACCGAAACCTCTCAGTGTCGAAGCAATTTCTTCATAGGTCAGTCCGTTATTTCGCAATTTCACAATTTCTTCGATAGGAATATCTTTTCGTTCTCTTCCTTCTGGATTCCCTTGATCTCTGAGATTTTTTTCAGGCTTGAAACCGTGTTCTACTGCCCTTCTCATCCCTCTACGAATTTTCGCATTATGCAATTTCCGTTGGTATTCTTCTACCAGCGCTAAAATTTCCAACATCATCGTATCCATTTCATTCAATCGGATTGAACCGCCATCGTTTAAAGAAATAACTTGAACCTCTAATTTTTTTAGCATATGTAAAATAGCCATTCGTGAATTGCCTCGTCCCAACCTTGTCTCATCCTGAATTAAAACGGTTGAAATTGAATGTTGTTTTACATAATCCAGTAAATCAAGCAATCCTTCTCGTTCTACAGAGTAACCACTATGTTGATCAATGAATACGTCCCAGACAAAATAATTCTGTTCAAGAGCGAACTGGCGTAATTCTTCTTCTTGGCGGGCCAGCGACGTCTCCTGAGCCTCTTTTTCCGTACTGACACGGCAATATAATACAACGGAATTAGAATTATCCATCACTCTGTGTCTCCCGCATATTCCACTCCATGATCTGGTGCGTATTGCTGTAGAGAGTCTGGAATAATTAAAGAATCACCTGAATGAATCATTTGTGAGTTTAGGTTGTTTGCTACCATCACTTCAGAAATCCAATCCTGTTTTGGTGTATTACCACGATATTTTTCAGATAGCGTCCAGAGTGTATCTCCATCTTTTATGTAGATTTCATTGTAAGATTCCTCATGGTTTACATTAAAAAGCACAAAAAATAGTGTGCAACCCAAAGTTACTGCTACTAATAAAGAAATAAATTGATTGTTTTTTATCCAATTCATGTTGTTTCCTCCTCGAACCGAATGTTTGTTCGGAATATATGCTATCACTATAAACCGAACACTTGTTTCTTGTCAACAATAATTAGAACCTATGTTTGCATTTTTATAGTCGGATTGTTATACTACTCTTAGATGAAAGAGACAACCATTTAGGTGAAGAGGTGAACTAGTTGAAAAAAGTTTCGAAACGACAAGAAGATATATTGGCTTTTATAAAAGATGAAGTTCGAAAAAAAGGGTATCCACCTTCCGTACGTGAAATCGGTGAAGCGGTTGGACTTGCTTCTAGCTCGACAGTTCATGGTCACTTAGCTCGATTGGAAAGCAAAGGATTAATAAGACGCGACCCTACAAAGCCACGTGCTATTGAAATTTTAGAGCTTGATAACGTTACAGAAATACGACCAAACGTTGTTAATGTGCCTTTGATCGGTAAAGTTACTGCAGGATTGCCTATTACTGCCATTGAAAATATTGAAGAGTTCTTCCCTCTTCCTGAGACTTTCGGAACTTCAGAAGACAATCTCTTCATGCTAGAAATTATGGGAGATAGTATGATAGAAGCCGGAATTTTAAATGGTGACTATGTTGTCGTGAAACAGCAGCAAACTGCAAATAATGGTGATATCGTTGTTGCCATGACTGAAGATGATGAAGCTACTGTTAAACGGTTCTTTAAAGAAAAATCATATTTCCGCCTTCAACCTGAAAACTCATCAATGGAGCCAATAATCGTTGAACAAGTTTCGATACTTGGTAAAGTCGTTGGGGTTTATCGTCAAATCCATTAAATTATTAATAAAAGGCTGATCCATTTGTCTAATGCATAGACTTTGGATTAGCCTTTTTTGTGAAGTTATATCAATTGTATGTAAATCTTAGTTGAATTATCACTCTTAAAATAATCTTGTAGACTTATGGTGACTATGCTATACTAGTAAATGAGCCGATATCACGCCGACTGACATTTTCATCTTCAGTCGGCCTTTTTGTGCACTTTTTTTGTGTTAAACTGAATTTCCGAAATTTTAATAGTTTACTTTAACCCTTTATCCTTTAAATACTGTGTATTTCTTCTTGCTTTAAAACGAACATCATTGTTTTTCCACCAGGCCCACATAGATGCTGCAAAAGTAATGAAAGCCGTAATCTCCGTATCACTGATGGGCAATGGACTGTTACCTTTTATGACCAAATATTGATTGAGCCAAGCTAATAAAAGAACTACTGTCCGAACGATCATCATTTTATCAAACGGAGCGTGATTCTGTGTTTCGCTCACAAGTAAACCTCCTCATTATTTTGGTGTTAGCTCATCATATGACAATAAGTTGAGAGCTAGTATTAATTCCCTTATTTTTTTAGAAATAAAATTGGGTATTTCTTTTGATTCCACTAAAAAAATTCATAAAAAGACGAAAAACGCCCCATATATATGGAGGCGTTTTTCGTCTTTTGTTTAATTATGTTGTCGCTTTATCAGCTTTTTTTATTTGTTTACTTCTTAACTGACCACATGCAGCATCAATATCTGCACCTTGTTCATGTCGTACTCCACAGTTAATTCCTTTTTTCTTCAGTGCATCGTAAAACGCACTGATTGCTTCTGGCGTACTTTGTTGATATTGTCCGTGCTCATCAACCGGGTTATAAGGAATTAAATTGACATATGAAAGGTGACGCTTGTTTTCAAGCAATTTGGCTAGTTTCACCGCTTCTTCCACATGATCGTTTACATCGCGTAACAGGATATATTCAAATGTAATTCGTCGGTTTGTTTTTTCTAAATAGTAATCAATCGCATCCATTAATTTTTCAATTGGATAAGCTTTATTGATTTTCATGATTCGTGTACGCAATTCATTTGTCGGTGCATGAATTGAAATTGCGAGGTTAACTTGCAAACCTTCGTCAGCATAGTCATAAATTTTAGGAACAATACCACTTGTTGATACGGTGATATGACGCGCCCCAATCGCAAGTCCTTTTTGTGAGTTTACTACATTTAGGAAACTCATCAAATTTGAATAGTTATCAAAAGGTTCGCCAATTCCCATTACAACAATATGGCTCACTCTCTCGTCTTTTTTCACTGTATCCAAATGTTGCTGAACTTTCATGATTTGCTCCACAATTTCTCCTGAAGATAAATCACGACTCTTTTTCAGTAAACCACTTGCACAAAAACTACATCCGATGTTACATCCAACTTGCGTCGTCACACAGACTGATAAGCCATACTTGAATCTCATCAGAACAGTTTCAATTAAATTTCCATCTTTCATTTTAAACAGGAATTTAATAGTACCGTCTGCAGATTCCTGCTTAACGCTTTGTTCTAGTGTATAAAGAACGAAGTTTTCTTCCAGTAAATGAATACATTCTTTACTGATGTTTGCCATTTGTGAAAACTCAGTAATACGCTTTATATATAACCAATCCCAAATTTGCTCTGCTCGGTATTTTTTTTGTCCGTTATCTAAAAGCCATGCTGTCAGCTGTTCCAATGTCAATCCAAAAATAGATGTTTTCATTTGATATCCTCTTTTCATAAAACAAAATCAGTACTCATTCTACTAGAAACAAGCGAACATAACAACTGATTGAATTTTCAATGATACTTTCTTTCATTATGAACTTAAACACATTCTTTATTCTCGAATGACTTTTATCCACTTTATGAACAAAACCCTACCGAATAATAAGTAGGGTTTTGTCAATGCTTACTTTATATGCGCTTTAATCCACCAGTCGATATGATTTAGATCAAATAGAAGGATAACGCTTATAGGACTTATGTGAAGTACTTCTTTTCGCGCTATAAGATCGATTAATTTTTCTTCCCTCATGGGGTTGTATCGAAATAAGCCATCAAACTTTTGACACCTTTGACTTTTCGCATTTAATCACCTCCCACTAAAAAGAAGGCTTAACTACAGTTACTAAATTCATTACTCATACCACTTTATACCCACAAACTGTACATTTAACCCAATTACAAACCTATTGACTAAGAAAAAATATTATATTTTATTAATTCTTCTCGTCTGTCATATAATTTAGATTTTCTTTTCAGGTAAAAATTAGCTAATTTTGGGAACAAGTTTTATCAAAGTTCCCTTGCAGTTGTAAGAATAAAACCTTCTATACAGAGCACATTAGACTCTAGGAGGTGAACACCCATGAAAAACAACAAAAAAACATTGAATGAAAGAACGCATAACCCCTTTGGAACCTACAAAACCCCCAACAATCAGAAAGAGGAATTTGCTGTTACGGAATTTGATTCCAACCCTAAAAATATGGTTAACAACAAAAACAAGAATCAACAAACCAACAAGATAAATAAATAATACGATTTAAAGGTGAGACCTATATGGTATCTCAACCTAATTTATGTTGTATCCCAAATATGCAAAATTATCGCAGGTCTTTCATGAACTTTTTTCCGTAAAAAAAAACGTTGGAAGTCTTAAAGACTCCAACGTTTTTTCTTAATACATTTTCAAATATTGTTCGCGTTCCCATGGGTGTACAGACGTACGGAACATATCCCATTCAATTTCTTTTGAATCCACGAAGTTAGCGTAGATGTGCTCGCCTAAAGCTTCACGTATCGTACTATTTTTTTCAAGTTCTTCTAAAGCTAGATGTAAATTAGCAGGAAGATCCTCTACACCATTTGCAAGACGTTCTTCTTTATTCATTACATAAATGTTGCGATCAACTGCTTTTGGTGGAGTTAGTTTGTTTTTTACTCCATCAAGACCAGCTTTTAATATTACTGCCATTGCTAAGTAAGGGTTAGCAGCTGGATCCACTGAACGCACTTCTACGCGTGTACTTACTCCGCGTGAAGATGGGATACGGATTAGCGGGCTACGGTTTTGTGCAGACCATGCAACGTAACATGGAGCTTCGTATCCAGGTACTAGACGTTTGTAAGAATTTACTGTCGGATTAGTAATCGCTGTAAATCCTTGAACGTGTTTCAGAATACCTGCCATGAATTGATAAGCTGTTTCACTTAACTTCAGGTCACCCGTCTCGTCAAAGAACGCATTCTCTTTACCTTTGAATAATGAAACGTTCATATGCATCCCTGATCCATTCACACCAAACAATGGTTTAGGCATGAATGTCGCATGCAATCCGTGTTTACGGGCAATTGTCTTAACAACTAATTTAAACGTTTGAATATTATCACATGCAGTTACAGCATCTGCATATTTAAAGTCAATTTCATGTTGACCTGGAGCTACTTCGTGATGGGAAGCTTCGATTTCAAAGCCCATTTCTTCTAATTCTAGAACGATATCACGTCGGCAGTTCTCCCCTAAATCCATTGGTGCTAAGTCAAAATAGCCACCAGCGTCATTTAGTTCAAGCGTAGGCTCACCGTGTTCATCTAATTTGAATAAGAAAAATTCTGGCTCTGGCCCTAAATTGAAATCTGTAAAGCCTAACTCTTCCATTTCTTTTAATACACGTTTTAAGTTACTGCGGGGATCTCCTGGGAATGGTGACCCATCAGCTTTATTTACGTCACAGATCAATCTTGCAACTTTCCCTTTACCAGTAATCCACGGGAAGACTACCCATGTGTTCAAATCTGGCACTAAATACATATCAGACTCTTCAATTCGTACGAAACCTTCGATTGAAGAACCATCAAACATCATTTTATTGTCGAGAGCTTTCTCAAGCTGGCTTACAGGTATCTCAACATTTTTAATCGTCCCAAGAATATCAGTAAATTGTAAACGGATAAAATTAACCTCTTGCTCTTTAACAAACTTATGAATGTCGCCTTTTGTGTACTTGCTCACTTCTTGTCACTCTCCCAATTATTATTTATATATTTATAATGCTCGTTTAATGGTAAAAACGAGATAAATCCCCTTGTCTTAAAGAAGCCTTCTGATATCTTCCTGCCTGTTGCATTTCCATACGTAAGATATTACGTAATTCAGCATCCGTTAATTGAGCTTTCGCTTCCTGGATAATTGGCTGGTTTTTCATTTCAAACAATTTCTTTATTCCAGCCATATTGATTCCTTGCTCAAGAAAATCTTTGATTTCAAGTAGAGTGTCGACATCAATTAATGAAAACATTCGTCGATTACCTTCAGTACGGGCAGGATGTATCAAATCATGATCCTCATAATAGCGAATTTGCCGTGCAGTCAACTCTGTCAGCTGCATGACGATGCTAATTGGTAATAATGGCATTGACCTTCTTAATTGCTGACTCACAAAGCTCACCTCCGCTTTCACATGTCTTATCATATTATATGTGAGGTTTCCTGTCAAGTGCATGTCATATTATCTAACATGAAAAAAATCCTCCCAAAAAGGAGGACGATTTTATTTTTCAAGATTTTCTGATTGCAATTGTTGTACCGCTGACAGAATCGCGAATTTCACATGTTCATATGTTAATCCACCTTGGWTATATGCTGTATAAGGAGGTCTGATGGGACCGTCTGCTGTTAATTCGATACTGGAGCCTTGAATAAAAGTACCAGCAGCCATAATGACATCATCTTCATATCCTGGCATATATGCGGGCTCGGGTGCGAAATGTGCATTAATTGGAGAATTGGCTTGAATAGCTTTGCAAAAACGTATCATTTGTTCAGCTGTTTTAAAAGATACGGACTGGATGAGGTCTGTGCGTTTTTCCATGTAATGAGGAGACGTATCCATGCCGATGCTTTCAAGCATCGCTGAAGTAAAGATGGCACCTTTGACAGCTTGCGCAACAACATGTGGTGCCAAGAAAAAACCTTGATACATATCAGCTAATGTATTTAAGGATGCGCCTGCCTCTCCTCCTATACCCGGAGAAGTCATGCGGTAAGCACACATATCTACATACCTTTTCTTACCAGCTATATATCCTCCGATTTTTGCAAGGCCACCCCCTGGATTTTTAATAAGGGATCCGGCCATCAAATCGACTCCAACGTTAGTCGGTTCAAGCTCTTCTACAAATTCTCCATAACAGTTATCAACAAAAATAATAGCTTGCGGTTTTAAGGTCCGAATTTTTTTTGTCATCACTTCAATTTGTTCAATGGTAAACGACGGGCGGTTTGCATACCCTTTTGAACGTTGAATTGCTATGACTTTCGTTTTCTCAGATATGGCTAGTTCCACTTTGGTCCAATCGATTTGTCCGTCTTCTTGTAAATCGACATGTTGATAGGAGATATTAAAGTCCTTTAATGACCCCGTGTCCTTTTCTCCCCCATCTACAATTGATTGCAATGTATCATATGGCTTACCTGTTATATATAATAGTTCGTCACCAGGACGGAGCACGCCAAATAAACTGATTGTTATAGCATGTGTTCCGGAAATAATCTGTGCTCTGACGAGTGCTGCTTCGCTCCCGAACACTTCAGCATAAACTCTTTCCAGATTATCTCTTCCTTCATCGTCGTAGCCATACCCAGTCGAAGGATGTAAATGAAAATCGCTGACTTGGTTATTGCGAAATGCAGTAATAACTTTTTCCTGATTAAAAAAAGCGATATGATCAGCCGCTTCATGTTGAGCAGAAACGAGTTGTTCCATTTGCTTGGCTTCATTTAATAATTTTGGTGTCAAAATTGTTYGAAATGTCATGATATATGCCTCAATTCTTCTATTTTCCTTTTTCATCTTATCAGTCCCACTACTATCGTCAACTAATTATATTGATAGCTAGCTGAAAAGTATTGTAATTAACTGAAATTCTGCTACAATTTAATCCGTTCTATTGAATTCTGGAGGAATGTGAAGTGGCTTGGGAAGTATTAAGTATTATTGGAACAATTGCGTTCGCGGTTTCTGGTGCAATTGTTGCCATGGAAGAAGAATATGATTTATTCGGGGTGTATTTACTTGGAATTGTAACAGCCTTTGGTGGTGGAGCAATTCGAAATTTACTTATAGGTGTACCGGTATCTGCACTTTGGGAGCAGGAAATGATGTTCCAAATTGCCTTTGTTGCGATTACCGCAGTCTTCTTATTCCCACAAAACTTATTGAAACATTGGAATCGTTGGGGAAATTTCTTCGATGCAATCGGTTTGTCTGCTTTTGCCATTCAAGGTGCCTTGTTCGCTGTTCAGCTCGGATTGCCAATTAACGCAACGGTAGTGGCTGCTGTCCTGACTGGTTCGGGTGGTGGTATCGTCCGTGATGTCCTAGCGAAACGAAAACCTTTAATCTTACAAAATGAAGTATATGCAGTATGGGCAGCGATTACTGGATTAGTTATCGGGGTGGGACTAGCCGCAAGCGACGTATCACTTTATGTATTATTCATGATTACAACAACTTTACGTGTTGTTTCATATATGAATAAATGGCGCCTGCCATTTCGTTCTTTACAACAAACCGAAAAAACAGCTTAACTCATTATTCGAGTTAAGCTGTTTTTTTATAGTTCTACTTCACCTTTCCATTCCAGCATGCCACCAGAAAGGTTTGTTACGTCAAAGCCTTGTGATTCCAAGAACTGACAAGCTTGTCCACTGCGTCCACCAGAGCGACATACTATGACATATTCTTTCGTTTTATCTAATTCTTGGTGTTTATATTCAACTAACCCCAATGATAAATGTTGCGCACCAGGAATCATACCGTTAGCAACTTCATCAGCTTCACGTACATCTATCATATGAACTGTTTCCCCTGCATCAAGTCTTGCTTGTAACTCTTCAGGTTGAATCGTTTTCATGTTTGTTCCTCCAATCAAATAAATACAACCCTTATGATATATCCTAGCGGGTATACAATCAAACAATTAATTATGCTTCGTCAGTGGAAATAGAAATTGCTTTCGCCGGTACAAACGTAGAAATAGCGTGTTTATAAATCATTTGCTGCTTTCCTTCTGATTCCAGCAACACTGTGAAATTATCATAAGATTTAATAAGTCCTTTTAGTTGGTAACCGTTTAATAAAAAGACCGTTACAAATATATTATTTTTTCTCACTTGATTTAAAAATGTATCTTGCATATTGATCGATTTCATTGTTTAGTTCCTCCAATTTCAACTCACGTATTGGTTGTAAATTTATTATCACTGATAGTATTCGCTTTTAATGATGGGATTCCTGCATAATGCGATTAATTATCGGAAGAATTTCCGATAAAGTAATCTCTGGTTCAATCCAAACGACAGGAAGCTTATTGCGGAAATAAGTTAATTGTCTCTTTGCATATCGGCGTGAATTTTGCTTAATTTGTTCGATGGCTTCTGCCAATGAAATTTCTTCTCTGAAATAAGAGAATATTTCTTTATAACCAATAGCCTGTACTGACTGAGTATCCCTGATATCATTATCCCATAGAAGCTTCGCTTCCTGGACCAAACCTCGTTCGATCATGCGGTCGACACGCAAATTAATGCGCTCATAGAGAATTTCCCTTTCAACATCAAGTCCGAGAATCACATGTCGATACATAGGTTCATGTCCCTGTTTTTGTGGTTCGGCAGATTTAGTTGTATCCGAATGCTCCGCGATTTCTAACGCCCTTACCACTCTGCGTGTATTATTAGGATGAATCTCCGCGGCACTTCGAGGGTCCACCTGTTTAAGTTTCTCATGCATCGCAAGTGGGCCCAGTTCTGCAAGTTGTTCATAATATTTGTTGCGGATGGTCTCATCGACCCGCTCCTCAGTAAATTGAAAATTATATAAAACAGATTGTACATAAAGCCCGGTACCGCCAACTAGAATAGGCAATTTTCCTTTTGCTCTAATTTCTGCGATTTTTGCTCGTACTATTTTTTGGTATTCTGCTACCGAGAAAGATTCATCTGGCTGTTTAGTATCTAGTAAATGGTGAGGAATCCCTTCCATTTCGTCTAATGTGATTTTGGCTGTACCGATATCAAGTCCTTTATAAACTTGCATGGAATCACCATTAATTACTTCACCGTCCAGCAATTTAGCAAGCTTAATTGATAGGGCTGTTTTACCGGATGCGGTAGGTCCAACTATGGCTAACACTTCTAATTCATTCATTTTTTCTCCATCCAATTAATAATCAGTTCAAATGTTTCTTCTTTATTAATCTCGTTTAGTAATTCGTGTCTTTTTCCTTCAATTAAAACAACCGTAATATCAGTAAGTCCTGCTTTCTTATATTTTTCAGCAACTCCCCAAAGTTGATTACCATTTTGACTGACGGGATCCAACGCACCAGATATCATCAAAATTGGGAGTTGTTTTGGAATGTCATCCATCCCTTTCATTTCATGTATCTTATTTATGCCTGTGATTAAATCAACAAAGAATTGGTTACTTGCTACAAATCCACAATAAGGATCATCAATATACTTTTGGACTTCAACAGAATCTGTCGATAACCAATCAAATTCTGTTTTAGCATCTGTAACACCTTTATTGAATTTTCCGAACGACAACTTGTTCAATAATGGATTCTCAATTTGAGTTCCTTTGACTCGAGCAAATCCCTTGGCGATCAATTTCCCAACTTTACCAGAGAAACCAGCAGGACCTCCTGTACCAGATAAAACGATTTTTGAAATGGAGTGGCCATATTTTTGTATATAGCGTCTGCCAATGAATGAACCCATGCTGTGAGCAAAAAGGATGGGGCTTTCACAAGTAAAATCTTTTCTAACATCCTGTAAAACTTCCCGAACATCTTCTGTCACTCGATCAAAGCCGTCCTTTTCTGCAAAGAATCCCTTTTGATTATTTTTTTGTCCAGTGAAACCATGTCCCCGATGGTCATGCCCAGACACGACATATCCTTTGGAAACCAAAAATTGTGCAAACTCTTCATATCGTCCGATATGCTCCGCCATGCCATGCAATATATGGACATGACCAATTGGTGGGTTCTGGGGTTTATAGACAACCGTATAGACTTCATGTCCATCTGACATCTTTACATAATGGATGCTTTTCGTCATTATGCATGCTCCTCTCGGAATGATGTTGCTGCATTCAGTTGATTTTCTAAATCAAAAAGATAATATTCCAATTGATCTTCCGTGTAGCCAAGTTGTGCTTTCATCATTTGACACACTTGTTTTTTATACGAATAAACTTCTTCAATGTTGAAAAATAAATCTCCCGTTCTACGGACAAAAAAGTCTGACGGTGTACAAGTCATTTCGAATTGTATTCCATACGCAAGTCTAGCAGCTAGTGGCAGTGGCAAATCAAAGGCATTTCCCTGTAGAACGCTCGCGTAGGCAAATAAATGATCGACATTTGTTCCATAAAAAGATGCCAGTTGGAGAGCCTCGTCATACGTTAAGCCATACCGTTGACCTTCCAGAGCTTTCATTTCAACAAAGGATGAAAAACGATTTGATCCACCTACATCTCCCCCTGATAATGGAAGATTTTTTGTTATGGAGGCACCATAAGAAAAAGTGGATATTTTAATTACACGATCGACAACCATCTCCGCCATTTTGCGATATCCTGTCAGTTTGCCACCAGAAATCGTAATCAGACCGCTTGACGATTCCCAAATTTCATCTTTGCGGGAAATTTCGGATGGATCTTTTCCTTCTTCAAAAATAAGTGGCCTTACACCGGCCCATGTCGACTCAACTTGTTGCGGAGTCAATCTTATACTTGGAAACATAGATGTAATGGCTTCTAATATGTAAGTCACATCTTTACTGGTTGCAACAGGATTCTTCGGGTCATTGTCGTAAAATGTGTCCGTGGTTCCGACATAGGTTTTGCCATTACGGGGTATCGCAAATACCATGCGCCCATCGTGTGTATCAAAATAAACCGCTTGCTTTAACGGGAAATCCGTTTGATCCACTACAACATGTATACCCT
>NZ_JBFUJC010000030.1:0-21776 GCF_056401595.1 Paenisporosarcina sp. P4_E4_2
GTGTCAGGCCTTCACGACCTGCGCTGCTCAAAACGAACACTAGAATAAAAGCAAAACTTGCACCGGCAAAACTTAGCCACATATAGGACTGCAGACTTTGCACGGAGAAAAACACAACGCCCACAACTACAAAGAAACTTGCACCTGCATTCACACCAAGAATACTCGGTGAGGATAGTGGGTTTCGTGTGATTGATTGCATGATGGCACCAGAAACACCAAGACATGCACCGACGAATGCGGCGATTAATGAACGTGGAAAACGAACATCCTTAATAATAAGATGTTCATTTGAACCATTTGGATTGAAAAAAGAAAGGTATGCATCCCGCCAGGTCGTATCGGTATAGCCATAAACCAGACTGGCGCTCATGAGAAAAAGAATGGTAAAAACGCCAATTGCAATTCCCCATCCACGTTTACTATTTGTATGTATCATAAAAGACCCCTGAAATTTTTATTTAAAAACACTGGTTGACAAATAAAATCGTAACAGATAAAGTACTAGTTGTAAATGATTTTCATTCTCAATTGAATGATAAAAGGAGAAAAAAACATGAAAAAATTAGGTCTTTTATTAATAGCGTTCATGCTAGTCATTTTAGCTGCATGTGGCAATAAAGAGGAAAAAACACCAACTAGTGGTGAAGACAAAGATAAGGTAAAAGAAGAAAGCTACACWGTGACTCATGCAATGGGTGAAACAACAATTAAAGGCGAACCGAAACGTATTGTTGTTTTAACTAACGAAGGTGTGGAAGCTTTACTTGCAATGGGCGTCACGCCTGTAGGAGCTGTCGAAGCGTACACTGGAGATACTTGGTATGAACACACAGCTGAACAATTAAAAGACACGAAGCCAGTAGGTAAGGAGTCTGAACCTTCTCTTGAAGCGATTGCAGCACTTAAACCTGATTTGATTATCGGTAATAAAATGCGCCATGAAAAAGTATACGAGCAGTTAAGCAAAATTGCGCCAACTGTTTTTGCGGAAACGTTGCGTGGCGACTGGCAGGAAAATTTCAAACTCTACTCAAAAGCAATCAATAAAGAAGAAGTTGGCCAAGAAAAATTGGACGCTTATAATAATCGGATTGAAGACATGAAAGCATCTTTAGGCGATAAAACACAACAAGAAGTATCAATGGTTCGTTTTATGGCTGGCGATGTGCGTATTTACCATAAAGATACTTTCTCGGGTGTCATTTTGGAACAGCTTGGATTTGCACGTCCTGCTGAGCAAGATGTTGCTGATTTCGCTGAAAGAGGAGTAACAAAAGAGCGAATCCCTGCAATGGATGGAGATATCTTGTTCTATTTTACGTATGAAACTGGTGACAAAGAAGCAACAAAATTAGAAGAAGAATGGATTAATGATCCATTGTTCCAAAACCTTGAAGTTGCGAAAGCAAATAAAGTATTCAAAGTGGACGATACAATTTGGAATACAGCTGGTGGTTACTTAGCTGCCCAGTTGATGTTGGATGATTTGGAGAAACATTTCGAATAAGAAGGATAACACTGCCCTTTGAACAATATCGAATTGTTCAAGGGCAGTTTTTTGTACTTTTTTACAGATATAAGTTTAAAATGGAAGCTCTCACCCAAGATGTTGAATCGGGCATGGGCGATGTTTTCAATGAAGTGGCCGAATATAAAAATCACAAAAATGCTATCGGTTATACGTTCCGCTTTTTCTCTACAGAAATGGTGAAAAATGAGAAAATACGATTGCTGGAGGGGGATGGGGTCTATCCGGATAAAGAATCCATTCGCTCAGGGACATATCCGATAACAGCGGAATTCTACGCAATTACTGCTGGAACAGCAACCCACATGCTCAAGCCTTCATTGATTGGATTCTTTCGGATGAAGGACAAGAGTTGGTAGAAAAAACAGGATACGTACCCACCAAATGATGTCCGCCGTTTGTAGACTAAACTGTGGTTTATCTAAAAGAACATGCACTTTGACAATTCTGAATTGTCGGAGTGCATGTCTCTTTTTATGATAAAATAAATCAAAAGAAAGGGTGATGACTCATGGCAAATGGTCAAAATCGTGCAGATGTAAAACCTGGGTTAGAAGTGAACGTTATTTTGAAAAAAGATCAACGTACAGGAGTGAAAACAAAAGGGATTGTGAAGAATTTGCTAACCAATTCTGCCCATCATCCTCACGGCATTAAAGTCCGTTTAGAAGATGGTCAAGTTGGTAGAGTGTGCGATATTTTATCTTCAGATAAGTTAGTATGAAATTTTATGTAGCATCCAGTTTTCAAAACAAGGAGATTGTAAGGGCAGTGAGCGGAAAACTCACGATGCTGGGGTGGCATCACACCTATGATTGGACACAAAACGAACGAGCTTGTTCACTCGAAGACTTAAAGCGAATAGGAATTCTTGAAAAACAGGCAGTCGCTGATTCCGATGTGGTGATTGTGATTTTACCTGGTGGAAAAGGGAGTCATATCGAACTTGGACTGGCCATTGCCTGGCAAAAGAAAACCTTCTTGTATTCGCCGAACTTAGAAGCCATGGATATGGATACGACCAGTACGTTTTACCATTTGGCAGACGTTCAGATTTGCGAAGGGTCGATTGAAGAATTGATTTCTACTGTTTTTTGCCAAAGCACCAAATCGTAGAAACAACCAACTTGCAGGATGGGGGATGTCGTTATGAGACAGGTAATTGCTTTAGGTGGCGGAGGCTTTTCAATGGAGCCGGAAAACCCTTTGTTGGATCGATACATTCTTGAACAAAGTCCAAAAGAGAATCCGAAAATTTGTTTTATTGGAACAGCCAGTGGTGATGCGGAAGGATATGTCGAACGATTTTATAATTTTTTCCGCATGGAAGAGTGTGAACCTAATCATTTGTCCTTGTTCAAACCACATACACGCGATATTAATGACTTCATAATGAATCAAGATATCTTGTATGTTGGCGGAGGCAATACCAAAAATCTAATGGCATTGTGGCGCGAGTGGGAACTTGATGTTACCATTCGACAAGCTTATGACAAAGGGACGATTCTTGCCGGTTTGAGTGCGGGGTCTCTTTGCTGGTTTGAAGATGGGATCACCGATTCCTATGGTTCAGGACTGGAACCGATCTCCTGTTTAGGTATTCTGCGAGGTAGTCACTGTCCACATTATGACGGGGAAGAAGATAGACGATCAGCTTATCAGAAATTTATCCTGGAAGGGAAAATCGGTAGTGGTTATGCTGCCGATGATGGGGTTGCTTTACACTATATCGATGAAGAATTGCATAAAATTGTAAGCTCACGTGTTCATGCTAAAGGGTATCGAGTAGACAAAGAAAAAGAAGCAATTTTAACCACTCACTATTTAGGTGTGAAATAGTGGGCACTGCTAAAAGAAGGTAGGGACAAATTATTTACATTCCATCATATTTTGAAATGATTGATCGACAAGAAATAAATGAAGTAATAGAGACCTATGGATTTGCGACACTTACCTCAATTCATGAAGGTTCATTGACGGCTTCACAACTGCCGCTGTTATTGAGTGAGGATAAAACGGAGCTCATTGGGCACTTTGCAAAAGGAAATAAACAATGGGTAGATATTGAGAATCAGCAAGTATTGGTTTTGTTCCAGGGCCCACATTGTTATATTTCACCATCATGGTATGAGACGCAAAATACAGTCCCGACATGGAATTATGTAACGGTTGAGATTACAGGAAAAGTGAAACTCCTAAAAGAAGGCGATTCGCGATTATGGCAATCTATGGTTGCTTTAACAGAAAAGTACGAGGAGCCTACTAGCACATACAATTTAATGGGTGTGGACCCCTCCTATATTTCTTCTTTATCGAAAGGAGTAATGGGTTTTACGATTTCTATCGATAATATCAAAGGGAAAGCAAAACTAAGTCAAAATCATCCAACAGCTCGTGTGGAGCGCGTAGTTGAAGCGCTTCGGGAAACAAATAAGTCTGATGAAAAAGCCATTGCAAAATGGATGGAGAAAAAAATGAGTGTGGATAAATAAAGGGGAAACCAAATGGAAATTCGTAAATTGACAGGTGAAGATGCGTTTAAATATTGGGAGTTAAGATTGGAAGCATTGCAGCAAGATCCTGATGCTTTTGCAACGACTTACGAAGATGCAATCGCCCGTAAAAATCCAGTGGAGCGAGTAGCAAACAATCTAGATGCAGAAGGAAGTTCGACACTAGGAGCATTTATCGATAATGAATTGGTTGGTGTGATGACCGTATCAGGTGAAGGCGCTTCCAAATTACGCCACCGAGTGAACTTGTTTGCCGTCTATGTGACACCCCGAGTACGTGGTAAGCAAATCGGAAAGGCGTTATTGGAAGCAACGATTGAACATGCCAAGACATGGCAGGGGGTAGAAAAAATGAATTTAACGGTTGTATCAACAAATGATTCTGCGATTCGGTTGTATGAAAAAGTCGGTTTTAAAACTTTCGGTCACGAGCATCATGCAATGAAAGCGGGTCATAAGTATGTGGACAAATTGTATATRAGCCTGGAGTGGTAGGTGATTAAAGTGACTAATTTAGAACGGGCTATTCAGTTAAGAGAAAATGGGCATGCTCTGGAAGCATTGGTTATATTAAAGAGTTTATTATTGAATGACTCAAATAATCCAGCTATTCTCTACCAATGTGCATGGGCTTGCGACGTCCAAGGCATGGAAAGAGAAGCGGTTCCCTATTATGAACAAGCACTTGATAATGGATTGACAGGACACGAGAGAGAAGGAGCTTTTGTTGGACTTGGTAGTACTTATCGCGTGATTGGAGAATACGCTAAATCACGGAACGTATTTGAAAAAGGAATGGCTGAATTTCCGGAAAATAAAGCAATGCCGGTGTTTTTTGCTATGACGTTACATAATTTAAAAGAATATGACCTTGCTATGGAAACATTGCTATGCGTGGTATCAACCACAACTCGAGATAAAGACATCGAACGATATGTAAATGCCATTCGTTTCTATAAAGACAAATTAAATAAAACTTGGTGATATGACTTGGAACATGAACTTCTGACAGTCTTTAATGAAAAGCATCAAAAGGTCGGGGAAAACACGAGAGCTTTTATTCATCAAGAGGGGCTATGGCATGTGACATTTCATTGCTGGTTTGTCCAACAGATTAATGGCCTGCCGCACCTCTATTTTCAACAAAGAAGTAATGCCAAAAAAGATCGACCCATCGGCATTTTGAAAGACAGCATTGTGCAAAGGAATTTTATTGATAATGAATTTGCACACACGTATGTCTACATGATGGTAGGCGGTAGTCCTTCCTTCCATTTACAGGAAGAAGAAGTCAGTGCCATTTATTCAGCACCTATTTCTGAAGTGGTAAGGTTATACGAGCGTGAAGTTGATCAAATATCTTTGGGGTGCATACTATCAATTAATAAAGATCGATTAGAAATCAAGGTGTCACTTGAAGACTTCGTACCTCACGGCGGTGACTATATGAAGCAAGTCTTGAAGGCAATCCAATAAAGGAGGCATAATATGAAAGTAATCGATTTACATTGTGATGTTCTGTATAAATTGTCGATAATGGATGAATTACCTCCATATGAAATTGCAGACTGTCTGCAAGCGAATAAAAATAGATTGATTGCTGGAGAAGTCCAAGTGCAGTTTTTTGCCATATTCATTTCTCCTGAAGTGCCTCAGAATGAAAAGTTCATGGCTGCCCTTCGTCAGGTTGAATTGTTCCATACACACGTGCTCGCACCGAATCCAGAAATTGTCCACATTACAGATTGGACCCAGATTGAACATCTCGGAGAGAATGAAATCGGTGCTGTGCTGACACTTGAAGGTGCAGATGCATTTGGCGAAGACCTTGGCAAGTTGAGCGCTTTGCTGGATGCTGGGGTGAAGCTTGTAGGGCTTACATGGAATCATGCGAATGCATTGGCGCATGGAGCGGATGAACCATCCCATTTAGGCTTGACGCCATTTGGGTACGAAGTGGTGGAAATGTTGAATGAACATAATGTTTTAATCGATGTATCCCATTTGAACGAACAGTCATTTTGGGATGTGGTTGCACAAGCGAAACACTCAATTGCCAGTCATTCGAATGCAAGAAGCCTTTGTGACCACCCGCGGAATTTAACCGATGAACAAGCCAAAGCATTGGTCGATAAAGGAGGACACATCCACGTCGTGTATTATCCACCGTTTATCCACAACGAGGGTAATCCAGTTACTCTTGAACACTTGATGCAACACCTTACTCATTTCTCAAAGTTAGTAGGTGTTCAGCATTTGGGACTTGGCTCAGATTTTGATGGCATTAGTGTGTTTGTCGAAGGTTTGTGTGATGCGAGTGATACACAAAATGTGGTTAAGACTTTAAGTGGACATTTTACGGAAGAAGAGGTTCGGGGGATTACCTCAAACAATTTCAAAAACTATATTCGAAAAGTGATTGCTACCAGTTAGCAGTCACTTTTTTGTATGTAAATTCACATGCGGTGAAACTTTTAACAGTTTCACCCGTATTAAGAGGAGAAAACATCTAAGAAACGAGGAATTCAAATGGGATTAACTTTCCTTTATAGCATCATCATTGCAATCGTTGTTGCAGTTCTAATCATGCCGCTGACATTGCCTAAAGAAAAACGCAAAGAAATTGCCGCTGGTATTATTGGAACTGCAATTGGCTTGGCAATTATTATCTTCACATTCTATTACGTAACGAATATTGATCGAAATCTATCTGCTCTTTGGCCGCTTGCCATTTTGGCGACAGGTCTTGGCGTATTTTCAGCAACAGGTAAAGAACGTCAAGTTAAAGGAGTACTTTTCCTTGCTGCCCTCGTATTTGGGGGCTACATGTTAAGCGCTCAGTTGTTTAATGCAGATGAAAAATTCGATTCCGCAAAAATGAAGCAAGAAGTTGAAATCGAAGCCTTTGATGAAAAGGAAACGCCTGCAAGTGTTCCACCAAAATTTGCACGCAATAAAATGAAAAAAGCATTCGGTCAAGTACCGAATACGAGTTACTACGAATTAGGTAGACTGCAAATTCAAAAAGTGGATGATGCCTTTGTTTACATTGCACCAGTTGAGTTTTCCGGTTTCTTTAAATGGGTGAATGGGGACACCACCCCAGGATATTTCATGATGAGTGCAACCGATTCAACGGACAATCCGAAGTTTGTAAAAGCAGAAATGTCGTATACACCATCATCATTTTTCCAAAAAAATGTTGCACGCCATTTACGTCTGGAGTTGTCAGAAACAATTTTCCATGGTGATATGCAGCTTGAAATTGATGACGAAGGAAAGCCACATTATATCCGTTCATTCGGGAAGTTCGTATCTGCACGTAATGGTTTTGAAGTGACAGGAGTAGCTGTGGTGAATCCACAATCCGGTGACGTCAAAACGTATGCATTGAACGAAGTCCCTGACTTCATTGATGGAGCTGTATCGCCAGAAGTGGTGAGTTTGCAAAATAGTTATTTCGGAAACTACGTACATGGATTCTGGAACAGTAAGTTTGGTAAAAAAGATGTGAAGCTCCCTTCCGATGAAGGAACAGAAGCGAATGTCAGCCCTGTTTTTAATGAGAATGGGGAAATGTATTACTTCACTGATTTCACAAGTCCAAAAGAAGGCGTGGATTCCATGCTTGGGTATTCATTAACGGATGCACGAACAGGCGAAGCCACTTATTATACAGGTAATATGGAAGAGTCCTATATGGATTCATATGGTGCACTTCAAATCGTTGAAAAGAAATTCATCGAGAAAAAATGGTTTGGTGAGATGCCGATTCTGTACAATTTCTACGGGGAAGCAAGTTGGTTGACGCCGGTTCTTGATGCCAACGGATTTTTGCAAAACTACTTTATCGTGTCTGCGGCAAATCCCGAAATTTCCGCTTTTGCCAATACACCAAACGAAGCATTGAAGTTGTATAAAACAGCATTGCAACGTGGTGGCAGCAGTGTAGATGGAAGTTCTAGTTCAGAGGAAGCTACAACTACCGGTAATGTCGAGCGCGTCTACAAAGAACGAGTAGGAGATTTCACACTTGTTTCGTTCATGTTAACGGACGGTACCAATTACTTAGTATCCACAGAAGTGGAGCCTTTGGCGGTCTACTTGAAAGAGGGAGATCAAGTGAACGTGACTTATTTGAATACTGGCGAAATGTTCTTGCCTGTTAAAGAAATGAAGATAACCGGATTGGAATAATAGAAAGGCTGTCTCGATGAATTCGAGACAGCCTTTTACTTATTTATCTCTTGTTTTTAATATGGCCATCTGCTTTTCGTCACGCATTTGCGCAAGTTCATCAATGGTTGAACGGCCGTAGGATTCGCGTGATTTCGTCGATAAACGGGAAATGGTTTCCTCGTCCATTTTGAGATTTCCTTGTGCATCCCAGCTCTTTTCCATAGTCGGACCGAGATGGCGCATGAATGATTCCATACCACCCTGACCACCACCTAGATGCATGCCGAGCATCGGTCCGGTTGCTGCCCATCTTAACCCGATTGAATCTTTGACGATTTCGTCCACATCTTCCATTGCAACTACGCCTTCATCAACTAAATACATAGCTTCCCTCAGCATAGCAAACTGCAATCGGTTCGCTACAAAACCAAAAACTTCTTTTTGGATATGTTGTGGGGCTTTGCCCAGTGTTTTGTAAAACACGAGCGCATCTTCTACTGCTTCATTTGATGTGAATTGACCTGGTACGACTTCAACTAAAGGCATTACAAGTGGAGGATTGAATGGATGGCCAATTAACATGCGGCACTTGTCCTTCATGAATGCCGAAATATCACTTGCAGGGATTGTTGAAGAAGAAGACAGTAACAAAGTATGTGCTTCCACATATTTTTCGATTTCAGCGAAGAGTTTCTGTTTCAGAGCCAATTTTTCAGGTCCATTCTCCTGTAGCACTGCTGCCCCCGTTACGGCTTGTTGTAAGTTGGATGTAAGAGTCAAACGTGATTCGAAACCTGTTGCCGGCAGGTTGAGTAAAGTTAACGTAGAGCCAATTGACTTGAAATGCTGTTCTGATACTTCGTTCAAATCTGGCCTAGGATCGTATAATCTTACCGTCAATCCGTGTGCTAAAAATAAAGTTGCCCACGAAAGTCCAATCGTTCCTGCCCCAATTACTGTCACGGGGTTGAAGCGTTGTAAATCACTATGTATACACGTCATGGCTCATCCTCCTAGTTTTAACTAAAACCATGTTATCATATTTAAATAGTTCTATTGTGTGAATTTTTTGAATGAGTAGAGGATGTGGACGATGATGA
Source organism: Paenisporosarcina sp. P4_E4_2 (assembly GCF_056401595.1). Lineage (NCBI taxonomy): Bacteria > Bacillati > Bacillota > Bacilli > Caryophanales > Caryophanaceae > Paenisporosarcina > Paenisporosarcina sp. P4_E4_2. The sequence goes on from NZ_JBFUJC010000030.1 coordinate 9,324, forward strand.
GTTTTGGTGGCGTTCCCGAGTGGTTTTACATATTAGCATTTGCCGTGGTCATAGGAATTGTTGTATTCACGGAATGGTGGACTCGTTGAATTATAGTGTGAAAGAAGGTTTTCAATCATGAATCAAGCACAAGTCGTTATTGTAACTGGCGCTTCACAAGGCATTGGACGCGGAATTGCGGAAGCTTATGTGGCAAAAGGTGCACAAGTAGTTCTGGCTGATGTGAAAGAGAAGCTAGGTAAAGAAGTGAGCAAACAGCTTGTTGGCAGTGTTTTTGTTAAAACAGATGTAAGAAAAGAAGCCGACATCAAAAATTTAATGCAAGAAACATTAAAAAAATTCGGTCGTATCGATATTTTGATTAATAATGCAGGGAAGAGCAACTTCAAACCATTATTCGATTTATCGATAACGGAGTGGGATGAAGTTATCAACACGAATTTACGCAGTGTCTTTTTGTGTTCACGTGAAGCCGCAATGCAAATGCGTCAGCAGGAAAGTGGAGGTTCAATCGTCAATATCGCTTCTACGCGCGCAACCATGTCCGAACCGAATTCAGAAGCATATGCGGCAACAAAAGGTGGAATCGTCGCTATCACTCATGCGCTCGCAGCATCTCTTGCGGAGCATCATATAACGGTGAACGCAATATCTCCAGGCTGGATAGAGACAGGGGATTACAACGAACTTCGAGATGTTGACCACAAACAGCATCTCTCTGGGAGAGTGGGCAAGCCATCAGATATAGCCAAAGCATGTCTGTATTTAACCGATCCTCAAAACGATTTTGTCACAGGCATTAATTTGGTTGTGGATGGTGGCATGACGCGCAAAATGATTTACGAACATTAAGTTGGATGTAAGAGGAGGTTTATTATGTTTCATTGGAAAGGTGCCGCGGGTGTGTGCATCAATGAAAACAATCAAATATTGATGGTGTTGCAAGCTGCACCAGATGAAGAGCCGAAATGGACGATTCCTTCAGGCGGAATCGAAGGTAGGGAGACGTATGAGGAAGCTTGCATACGAGAGTTCGAAGAAGAAACTGGTTTGACTGTTGAAATTGTGTCGAAACTTCAGGACAAAAACGGAGTGAATGCACAGTATGGGATTTCTTATGATTTGCAATACTTTTTGGTGGAGCAAGTAAGTGGGGAGTTGACCTTGCAGGACCCTGATGATTTTATTTTAGAGATAGCCTGGAAATCTGCCGATGAATTGGATTCGTTAGAAATGAGTTATCCCGAGGACGTGGCGTTCTTGAAGGAACTGCTGGTTAAGGCGACTGAAAGTTGAATTAGGAGATAATTGGTTAGTTGCCCCTATAAGGTGGAAAGTTGCCCCAATATGACCAAGAGTTGCCCCTATAACACCAAAAGTTGCCCCAATAACTTCAAATGATGACATGAAAAAAGCCTTCCCAACCTAGCAGGGAAGGCTTTTCACTACTTTTAATACGCTTTTGCCCAGTAAACCATCTTGTCAGCTGGTTTTTCGCAGCAAACGCATGTATCGCTTAACTTTTCTTGTTCAAATGGGATGCAACGTGACGTCGCGGAAGTTTCTTCTTTAATGAACTCTTCACATGCCACATCTCCACACCACATGGCTTTGATGAAGCCTGGTTTTTCAACCAGCACACGCTTGAAATCTTCAAATGATTTCGCGACAGACGTGTGTTCTTCCCTATGAGACAAGGCTTTGTTGAACAAATTGTTCTGAATGTCTTCAAGTAATCCCGTCAGTTTAGCTTCCAGCTCATCCGCAGACACCACAATTTTCTCACCAGTGTCACGTCTAACCAGCACGACTTGACCTTGCTCTATATCTTTTGGTCCAACTTCCAGGCGAATTGGAATTCCTTTCATTTCATACTCATTGAATTTCCAACCTGGTTTTTTGTCCGATGCATCTATACCGACTCGCGCACTGCCAGATAAGCGCTCTTTTAGGTCGTACGCATAATCCAATACACCTTCTTTATGTTGTGCAATCGGCACAATCATCACTTGTGTAGGTGCAATTTTTGGAGGCATGACAAGGCCGCGATCGTCACCGTGCACCATAATCATGGCCCCGATAATACGAGTAGTGAATCCCCATGATGTTTGGTGGACATATTGTTGCTTGCCTTCTTTATCTAGATATTTGATATCGAATGCTCGGGCAAAGCCATCTCCGAAATGATGTGAAGTGCCGGATTGCAAAGCTTTTCCGTCATGCATCAATGTTTCAATCGTATACGTGGATTTCGCTCCGGAAAATTTCTCTTTATCCGTTTTCTGCCCTTTCACGACAGGGATAGCAAGCCACTCTTCACATAACTGTGCGTATTCATCCAACATGCGGATGGTTTCAACTTGTGCATCCTCATCTGTCGCGTGTGCAGTATGTCCTTCTTGCCATAAGAACTCTAGCGTGCGTAAAAACGGGYGTGTCGTTTTCTCCCAACGGACAACGTTTGACCATTGGTTATATAGCTTAGGCAAGTCACGGTAAGAATGAATGATATTGCTGAAATGCTCACAAAATAATACTTCTGAAGTTGGTCGTACACATAAACGTTCAGCTAATTTCTCGTCTCCACCATGCGTCACCCATGCGACCTCAGGTGCAAATCCTTCTATATGGTCTTTTTCTTTTTGCAATAAAGATTCTGGAATGAACAGTGGCATATAGACATTTTCATGGCCGGTTGCTTTAATACGTGCATCCAGCGCTTCTTTTACATTGTCCCAGATTGCGTAACCATAAGGACGGATAATCATCGAACCTCGCACGCTTGAATAATCGGCCAGTTCCGCTTTCGTCACAACATCCGTAAACCACTGAGCGAAGTCTTCATCCATCGCCGTCACACTTTGCACAAACTCTTTTTTCATTGAAAACACCCCTTTATTGTTGTTTATCGTACATTTGCGCTAGCTGCATATTCCACAAGAGCCAACAAGAAAATCATTATTAAAAGTTGCCTAATAAACAAAAAAGCTCTGCAACAAACGAGGGACCATGTCTCCATGGCGGTACCACCCTCATTTGAAGCAAAGCTTCACACTCATACATGTTAACGACTGTCGCCGCGAATATCTTTCGAAATCGAACTCAAAGGTAGGTTCAAGAAGTGGTCTTTAGGAGTCTTTCACCGTACAACTCCCTCTCTAAAAAAACACACGTTTCTTTACTGGTCCTTCTCAACGTTGTTTAACTATTTCTGTGATTATATCGGGTAAAGTYTTAAAGTGTCAACAAATTTATTTTGGGCTCATGTGATATAATGAGCCAATGAAACATTATGAAAAGAGGCGCACTATGCTAACATTTGAACAAAAACAAGAAATCATTGAATCGTACCCTGAGCTGACAAAAAAAGAAGTATCATTAAAACGTTTGAACTATCATTTCGAAGACAGCCTATATGACAAAAAAACGGTCGTATATCACTTGCACCCAAACGGCAACGGCTTTGTTTTTGTTGGGGATTTAAAAAAATATGATTCAGATAGTAAAGGCATGATCAACATTCGTGAAGCGACGGAAGCTGAGTTACGCGAAATGATTACAGATTCCATTGGGATTTTATCTGAAGAAGAACATTATGAAGAAGAAGTACTCAACGTAGAGCAAGTATGGAAAAATCGCGAAGGACAGGAATTGAAGCTTGTTCAGGAAGATACATTGTGGAATATTTATCACACGCACAACCTGGAAGAAAGCTACGGTTCATTTGAAGAAGCAGAAGAGTATTTATTGAGTGAAGGATTCCGCACATCGACTAAATGATGATTATCCGAAAAATAACAAAAGGGGAAACGCCGCCGTGGGCATTATTGCTTTTGGCGGATCCTTCCCGTGCAGTTGTAGAAGAATACGTAAAGAGTGGAAATGTTTATGTTGGCGAAGAGTCAGGCAAAGCCATCGCTGTATATGTTCTGAAAGAGACGGGGAAAATTGTCGTTGAAATTATGAATGTTGCTGTCCATGAAGACTTCCAAGGAAGAGGACACGGCAAACAACTAATTTCTCACGCAATAAGTGAAGCTTCTAAACGAGGATACGCTCAAGTTGAAATCGGGACTGGCAATTCTAGTATTCTCCAATTGAAGCTATATCAGCAATGTGGATTTCGTATAATCGGCATCGATTTCGATTATTTTACACGTAATTATGATGAACCGATAGTTGAAAATGGTTTGTTGTGTCGCGATATGATTCGCCTATGTTACACATTTGAGGACTAGGATTTTATTTCCTGGTTCTTTTTGCTTTGGAAGTATTTATTTTTTATCGATATACTAGTAGAAACAATTATCGATAGGTGGTGTACGAGGTTGAATATTGAATATAAAGACAAGGTGACGAACAAGCTGTATCGGGAAGTTATCGCATTTGCCAATGGAACCGGTGGTACGCTGAAAATAGGAATGGAAGACGAAATGAGCATCATGGGATTGGAAAATCCTTTAGCAGAGGAAAATGCCTTATATGATCAGTTAAGTAAAATGGTCGAACCTTTGCCGTTGATTGATGTCAAACACGTAATTATAGATGGAAAAGTAATTTTAGAGGTAACAGTGAAAGCAACTGAACATGTGTATCGTAAACGATCTACATTGTTCGAGGAGCTTTATGTTCGGTATGGTTCGAAAAAACGCTTATTGAGAACAGCAGAAGAAGTGCAACGTTTTATACTCTTGCGCCAACTTGATGAAACTGAAAATGCGCTAACTACTATCAAGTTCCAACGTGAAGATTTTTTGGGATTTGTCGATTTTGTACAAACCTTGAAAAGTAAAATGCCAAGATTTGAAAATGTGGAAGAAAACCTGGAAGATGTATTGGCCTCGTACAATGCAATTCGTTGGAATAATGGTGAATTTGTTTTAACACGATTGGGTACGTGGTTGTCAGATTCTTCTCAAACCCGTGGCGTCTTGTTACAATACAGTGGAGATCGATCTACTTCTTTTTGCAAGCAAGCGAGTGATTTTTCAGGGTCGATTGTAACCCAATTCAGTCGAATTATGGCCGGGCTGAGGGAAATTCAATCATCTTATCCAGATGTATTACTTCAGGAGAGTGTAGTGAATGCATTCGTTCATCGAGATTACTCGATGGAGGGTGACGTATCGATTGTTCGGTTTGCTAACCGCATTGAAGTAGCTTCACCAGGAACACTAGTTGAGGGCTTGTCGATAGAGTCTATAAAAAAAGGATCTCGAATTGTTCGCAGAAATCCGCGTWTGCATGCAATGTTTGTCGATTTGGGTTTAACGGATGGGCGTGGCAACGGAATCCGTCGTATTTTCGATACTTATCACGATGGAGAYGAGAAGCCAAAAGTTTCTGTCCAAAAAGATAGTGTAATCGTTAAGCTTCCGCGTATAGAACAAATAGAAAAAGTAAACAACCGAACAAAGTTACATCTTGAGTTGACTCATGAAGAAGCAATCATGAATTACTTGCTGGAAAACAACCAAGCGAAAAATGTAGATTTTCAACAAATCTTAGGCGTTTCCCCATCTCGTGTGACACAAATCGTGCGTGACATGGTGACAAAGAATTTACTGGTAGCTGAAGGGGAACGTAAAGGGCGTATTTATACCTTGGCCATTAATAAACAGGAGGAATAAAGTTATGAAAGGCAAGAAAGCCGTCATATTAATTAGCACGACAGCGGTCGTAGCTATAGCAGCCGTTGTAATATCCATTACCATGTTTTTCCAAAGTAATCAAACGCAAAACAAAAATGCTATTTGGATAGAAGGAACAGTAGCTAAAAAAGAAGCTGCACGTATTTTGGTCGTCAGCGGAAAAGATGAAACTGAGTTAAAAGGTTTAACTGAGGAAGAAATGGTGGAAGGTGCAAGTGATGCCATTTGGTTTTCATTATCGATTGATCAAGTGAAAAACGTGAGTGAGTTCGACAAAGTTCGAATTTCATATAACCATGTGTCGGAATCTTATCCTGGCAAAGCAAGTGCTAATAGTGTTCGAATCCTGGATGAAGAGTCTCAACATTAAAGCGTAAAAATTATATGTTAAGCCTGATGAAAGGTGGCGCAAGAATGAAAATTGATAAGCCAAAAATACCTGAACAACTCGAACAACAATTAGACATTGCAACTTTAATTGAAGTCGAAGAAGAACGATTTATTTCCCGGGGAATGGTTTCGTCTTGGAATGTAGCGGAATTACCTGAGAGCAAAGTTAGTTTTGATCAAGTGCATTTCAAGGATGTTTCATTTGAAGGGGTATGTTTCGATCAAGTGGAATTCATTGATTGTAAGTTCGAGAGATGTGATTTATCCAACGTTGATTTTGGAGATTCGGTATTTCATCGAGTAGAATTTCATCATTCAAAACTAGTCGGTGTGCAGTGCACGGAAAGCCGCTTCGGACATACTGTGATCAATAACTGTGTAGCCAACTACACAGTATTTAGTTTTAGTAAAATGAAGCGAGTGAAGTTCCAACAAACCGCATTGAATAAAGCGGACTTTTTTAATTGTACATTTGATAAGGTTTTGTTCAATGATTGTCAATTGGACGGTGCTAATTTTACTGATACAAGTTTAGCGGATGTGGATCTCAGCACGTGTACATACGAACAAGTAACAGTAAGTGTTGATAAATTATCGGGCTGTACCGTTTCAACTGAACAAGCGCTCGGTTTTGCAAAATCTCTAGGTCTTATCGTTAAACACTAAAAGCTGTCCACTCGTAACTTGAGTGGACAGCTTTTTAAGTTTAAAAGAATAAGTTAAGAATTTGGTAAAAGATACCGGCAAGGACTGCGCAAATTGGAAGTGTAATAACCCAAGTTAATACAATTTTTCGTGCAACGCCCCATTTAACGCCTTTTACACGCTGAGCAGAACCAACACCCATAATCGCAGAAGAAATAACGTGAGTTGTTGAAACTGGCAAATGAATCGTCGTCGCTCCGAAAATAATTAATGCGGATGATAAATCAGCTGCCGCCCCGTTAACTGGACGAATCTTCATGATTTTACCACCAACAGTTTTGATGATTTTGTATCCACCGATAGATGTTCCAAGTCCCATTGCAAGTGCAGCACAAACACGTACCCACATTTGGATATCGTCTGTTGTTTGTAAATCAGCAGCGATTAAAGCCATCGTAATGATACCCATTGCTTTTTGTGCATCATTTGTACCGTGAGTAAATGATTGTAATGCCGCTGTACCGATTTGGAAAATACGGAAGCCTTTGTTCGTTTTGTAGAGAGTGTTTTTCTTGAATAATACTTTAAACAACGACATCATCAAGAATCCGACAGCAAGAGCTAAGAATGGTGAGATTAGTAGTGCTTGCAGAATTTTTATGAATCCTTCGTAATTTAATACACCTAAACCAGCAGCCGAAACAGCCGCACCCGCAATCGAACCAATCAATGCATGTGATGAGCTGGAAGGAATACCAAAATACCATGTAATTAAGTTCCAAGCAATTGCGGACAATAGTGCTGCTAGAATAATGAGTGAGCCGTTTTGAAGCGTGAACGGATCTACGATATCTTTCGAGATCGTCTTAGCAACTCCAGTGAAAGTTAATGCGCCGATAAAGTTCATGGTAGCTGCTAGTATTACTGCAACTCGTGGCGAAAGTGCCCGTGTAGAAACTGAAGTTGCAATCGCATTTGCTGTATCAYGAAAACCATTTATAAAATCAAATCCCAGTGCGAAAATGACGACTAGTATTGTTAATATGAGTACTGCATCCATGTATTTTTCAGCTCCTATGCATTACGCATGATGATTGTCTCAATCGTGTTTGCCACGTTTTGAGAGTAATCTGCGATGTCTTCAAGCTGCTCGTAAATATCCTTGAACTGAATAATACGTATCGGATCTTTTTCGTTTATGAAAAGTTGTTTGATTGAAGTACGTAATACTTCATCACATTTGCGTTCATAGTCTTTGATCAAGATTGCATGCTCACGCATTTGAAGCAGTTTCTTGTTTGCCAATAACTCCATTGCTTTAACGATTTCATCAGTACTTTTCACAATGTAATGTAGGAAAGTACGCATTGAATCGTCGATGTCAATCAAAGAATACATCTCCAAATAAGCTGCGAAAGCTTCCACGCCATCTAAAATATCATCCATTTTATTAGCTAAATAAAGAATGTCCTCTCGCTCAATTGGAGTCATGAAAGATTTATTCAACTTGAGAATCAAATCATGTATTAATTTATCGCCTTCTGTTTCATAGTTTTTCAACTTGATGCTAAGCTCTTTCAAATCCGAAACACTGACAATTTTAAAATCATCCGCGTAATGAGTAGCTTCTCTTACTGTTTCTGCGATTCCGAGTAAAGCAGCGAAGAATGGGTCTTGTTTTTTTGGACTAAACATAGAAAGCCTCCTGGACTTTAAATAAGATAGGTTATATAAATAACCTCAAACATCATATCAAAATCTATACTAAATCTAAACACTTTTTACTCAAGATTGAGAATCTTTACATTCCCGTAACATAAAAATTTTAAGTGAACATTCAGCTTTGATTGTCGTAAACCTTATTATTCATTACAATTCAAGAATTATACAACTTGCATTCTGTGTAAACAATAAGTATTATTGTCTATAATAAATAAAACAAAACAAGGAAGTGTTTATATGCATTCGTTGATTGATGCAAATTTATATGAAATGAAAAATGGATTTACAGAAACTGAAGAATCATATAAGTGTCTAATGTGTCACAAATCTATTGAGAAAGGTCTGATATACCCTGTAGGTGAACAGTTTTACGAGGCTTCAAAGTATATGCAATTACATATTAGAGAAAAGCATGTATCAGTATTTTCCTATTTAATGGAACAAAATAAAGAAATTACAGGGTTATCCGATCAGCAGAAGGCCGTGCTTCACCTTCTGTTTGAAGGGAAATCAGACCGTGATATACAAGATTCTTTGAAAATCGGGAGTGCATCTACAGTTAGGAATCACCGTTTTTCTTTAAAAAAGAAAGAACGGCAAGCGAAAGTATATTTAACCTTAATGAGCTTGATGGAAGAGGGACACAAACTTAGCGCTCAAAATAAAGAAGATTCCCTATTATTTGAGGAACCATTCGAAATAACAGAAAAAGAATACGAGGAAGTATTGAAGAAGAACTGGTCGAATGGAAAGTTACGAACATTTAAATTACAGGAAAAGCATCGATTCATTGTCTTATGTGAAATCGTAAAGAAGTTTGAAATAGGAAAAATCTATACGGAAAGAGAAGTAAACGCACTTATTAAAGAAGTGTTTGATGACCATACATTTGTAAGAAGATATTTAGTGATGTATCACTTTTTGGCAAGAAAAACGGATGGATCCGCTTATTGGAGAAAAGAAAAAGAAGGGGCGGATATTGACCGGAAGAAAGAATTAAAGCAGCAAGTGAAGGAAGAGAAGACAATTGCGGGTGTGTATTGTGTAACGAACAAACAAAATGGCAAAATGTTCATTGCTGCAGCGCCTAACTTGAAAAGACAAAATGGTTTGAAGTTCGAATTGAATGGCGGTACTTTATTGAATAAGGACTTGCAGAAAGATTGGGAACAATTCGGTGAAGAGTCATTTCAGTTTGAAGTGTTAGAGTCCATTGAAACGGAAGGGAAATCTGCTGTGCAGTTAAAAGAAGAACTAGCAGATGCAAAAGAAAAATGGTGTGTTGAAAAACAGCCTTATGGTGAACGTGGATATAATTGAAAGTAGCACATGTGCGGACTCAAGATTGAGTAGCACATGTGCTTTTATTTTTGGCTAGAAGTGCGGTTGTAATCTGCTTCACACAAGTAGAGATATCTTCAATACTCGTATCAACTTCCACATCATGCAGAATTTGGTCGACAACCAGATTCACTCCATTATCGAGAAACATTTGAATGGTACTATGAAAAAAATTCTGTAGGCATATGGCAGTTCCTGTATTCATTCAATTCATCTCAGCTAATAGTRTCAAAAAAATATTTGGAAAAATGAAACTTTTCTTTTTGTCCTCCGTAGTAATAGGTGCGACTAAAGAATTCATTAAATGGGAGTGATTGGATGTCCATTGAACAAATCTACATGTATGTGCTCCTCGTTACGGGGGCAGTGACTGTTCTGTATGTATTTTTTGGAGATGTTGCTGAAGGGATTGGGGAAGGCATTCCTTTTTTAAACCCTACCGTTATAATGGCATTCGTCACTTTTGTTTCAGCCAGCGGGTATGTGCTTGAAGTCTCCACCAACTGGAATAGCTGGATTGTCTTGTTTGCGAGTCTCGCAGTGGGAGTGGTTCTCGATATTTTACTGTACTTTTTTATTTTACTACCCATGGCATCAGCCGAAGTGTCAATCGCCTATACGGATGAGTCGTTAGCAGGTTTAGTTGGCAAAGTCATTACGCCCATACCATCTGACGGTTATGGTGAGATTGTGATTGAAACCGTTGGCGGGCTTCTATCCAAGAGAGCAGTAGGCTATGACAATGAAGAGATTGCCTATGGCAAAGAAGTGTTAGTAATTGAGATAGAGGAAGGAACGTTTCTTGTCAGGGAATACGAACCTTTCGTTTTTAATAAAAAATAGATGGGGGAAATGAACATGGATATGAGTATGTTAGTTGTAGTGGGGATAGTGGCGTTTGTGTTGGTTGCTATTATTGGTGTGTATGTAACGAAATACAAGACTGTTGGTCCTGATGAAGCATTGATTGTAACAGGTAGTTATTTAGGGGCGAAAACGGTTCATACAGATGAATCAGGCAATCGTATAAAAATCATTCGGGGTGGCGGTACATTTGTATTTCCAGTTTTTCAGCAAGCACAGCCATTAAGTTTACTATCAAGTAAGCTGGAAGTTACGACTCCTGAAGTTTATACAGAGCAAGGTGTGCCGGTAATGGCAGACGGAACGGCCATCATTAAAATTGGTGGATCCATTTCCGAAATTGCAACGGCTGCTGAACAATTTTTAGGGAAGTCAAAAGAAGATCGTGAAAATGAAGCAAAAGAAGTACTGGAAGGTCATTTGCGCTCCATTTTGGGATCGATGACAGTGGAGGAAATCTACAAAAATCGCGACAAATTCTCGCAAGAAGTACAACGTGTCGCTTCTCAGGATTTAGCGAAAATGGGTCTAATCATTGTTTCATTTACCATCAAAGATGTACGTGACAAAAATGGCTACTTGGATTCACTTGGTAAACCACGTATTGCACAGGTCAAACGTGATGCTGATATTGCAACAGCAGAAGCAGATAAAGAAACACGAATCAAGCGTGCTGAAGCTGCAAAAGAGGCACAGCAATCCGAAATTGAACGTGCGACTGAAATTGCTTTGGCTGAAAAAGAGAATTTGCTGAAAGTCGCTGAGTATCGTCGCGAGCAAGATATCGCGAAGGCGCGTGCTGACCAAGCTTACGAACTCCAGACTGCAGTCTCGAAACAAGAAGTTATGGAACAGGAAATGCAAATCCGCATCATTGAACGTCAAAAGCAAATCGAACTTGAAGAAAAAGAAATTTTACGTCGCGAGAAACAATACGACTCTGAAGTTAAAAAGAAAGCGGACGCGGATCGTTATGCTATCGAGCAAAACGCGGCAGCTGCAAAATCCCGTGAAATGGCTGAAGCGGATGCGGAAAAATACCGTATCGAGGCAAGAGCGAAAGCGGATTCTGAAAAAGTACGACTTGATGGATTGGCGAAAGCTGACTCCGAACGTGCACAGGGTGAAACAGAAGCTGATATTATTCGCTTGAAAGGTCTTGCAGAAGCGGAAGCGAAACGAAAAATTGCGGAAGCATTCGAACATTACGGTCAAGCTGCAGTGTTGGATATGATTGTACGCATGATGCCGGAATATGCGAAACAAATTGCAAGCCCATTAGCAAATATCGACAAGATTACAGTGGTGGATACTGGCGGTGGAGAAGGTGGCGGCGCCAATAAAGTTACGTCGTATGCCACGAATTTAATGTCTACCCTTCAGGAAACATTGAAAGCTTCTTCTGGTATCGATGTGAAAGAAATGCTTGAAAACTACTCGGGCAAAGGAACATTGCGTCCAAGTTTAGACCGGATTTCCTATGAGATGCAAGACAAGAAAACGCAAGAAAAAGTGGAAGATCAYGTATCAATTTAAAATCTTGAGCTCTCCGATTTTTGGGGAGCTTTTTTAGTAGAAAAAAGATATAAATGAACGTAATAATTAGATAATTTTGCCGAGTTTTAATGACAAATTAAGGTGGTAAAGGTAAAGTGAATAAAAGTATAAGTACGGTGGGGAGGTACCTATGGCATTAACAAGCGAACAAATCATTGATATAAAAGAAAAAACTTCCCTTGATCGAATTAATGTAGGACATGCAATTTCAACGTGCATAGGTAARTCTGAAGAAATAGGCTACAGTCTTTTCTCTTTGTTTCCCCGTCGTTCGTTCTGGGTG
>NZ_JBFUJC010000031.1:0-16231 GCF_056401595.1 Paenisporosarcina sp. P4_E4_2
ATACTCGTCTGCTTTTAATTGGTCATATACACCGAAAAAGTCTGGCATATAACCAATCTGCTTTCGAACTTCATGCGGTTCAGTTTTAACACTCTTCCCATTAATAAATGCATCCCCGGCAGTCGGTTGCAGAAGAGTAGCTAATATAGAAAAGGTGGTGGATTTCCCTGCCCCATTGGCTCCAACAAATCCAAATACAGTACCTTCACTTAAAGTTAAATTTAAGTCGTTCAATGCGTAAAATGAGCCGTATTTTTTGGTAAGCCCTTTAATTTCAATCATTTTTGGACCTCCCCTTTTAAGCGTAATTCTGGCAAACGAGTATAATCGTCACCGTTTGAAGCTTGTTTATTCACTTTGAACTTAATTTTCCCATCAGCTGAAATATATTGTTCTATATTTTCTTTGATAGAAAATCGTCCGCTTGTAACTTCTTCAAATGTCTTTGTAGCAACATTATAAATTTCCACTGAAATCGAAGAAGTGTCAGTATTTGCTAATTGAAGTTCTTTCCATTTTACGTCTTTCACCGGTACGTTACTTGGAATCGTCCATTCATATGAATACGAACCATTTGACATAAACCATTCGAACTTACTTTCACTCATTTGATTATAATAACCGGACGTTTCTTCTGTGTTCACAGTAATATCGAAAGATGAAGACGGTAAAGTAAATTCACCAGAAAAGATGGTTTTTGGTGAGAATGTCTGGTAAATCATATTGATTGCTGACATTTCTGCACGCGCATCCTTCAAGGATACAGGTACGATTGCATCTTCTGTATGTGCAACAATTGCAGGTTGTGTTTTTTGTTCACCTGTCATTTGCGACATGCGAATCAAACTATTTTTACGTTCTTTAGGTAGGTCAGCCGCTTTCATTGCTGAACTAAATCCCATGTATTGTTGTGAACCGTTGCTCATAGCAATTGGTACCAATAATGCCGATCCTATTGGTTCATTCACCTCAACGGACTCATTTGATTCTAAATCTCCGAGGTTAATCATTTTTGATCCTGACCAAATGGCAACATCCTTCAGAGCAAATGGGAATTCATTTTTCACAGTTCCCCGAACATTTCCACCCTCAACCGTCAAATCAATAGCATATTGACCCACTTCTTGTATATTGGATTCTCCAAGGACGGATGAAACGGACCAATACCCAACATCTCGTACGGTCAATTGATCCTTATCTGCCTGTTCATTTAAAATCGACATTGCTTGCACATTGCCGGAGTTATCTGCGAATGGATTCATTCGTTTTGAAGCAACCATGGTCGTTCCGTTTTCAGCCTCAAAATTGAAGTTTCCACTGCGATTGGAAAGCAGGGACTCGACGTAATATCCAGAGAGACTGCCATCGGCTTGAACTTCATAAAAACTTGATTGTTGAATTTGAGGACGCACAAGGCGATCTTTAGCACCGTAAGCAAAAATGGCTAAAGAAGCCAAAATGGAGATTGCCGGGATAATCCACCATGCGTGTTCCCGCTTATCTTTTCTTTTTAATAGGAAATATAATAATGGTCCGACCAGAATAATGTAAATGATGACAATGGTAATCATTAATGGCGTAGATACTTGGAATGAAGGAAACAGTTCGTTCATCTGTCCCACTTCGTTTGTCATTTGTTCTTTTATATTTTGACCACCATAATTTTGATAAATTTGATTAACATTGGCTTTTTTGATTAGCTCTGTCAATAGGAATGAGTAATTGGCTTGTTTAGAAAGAGGTTCATCACCAAGTGAAAAAGCTGTTTGAATGATTGCACCTTTTCCTATGGAATTTATAGCAGCGATTGGTTCGTTATCAGACTTCATAACGACACGAGATCCCTCATTTGCTTTTGCTCCAAAAATTGCTATGTCTTCTGTAAACTCCTTATTATTGGCGAATACAGTTAATTTTTCTGCTTTTAGTGTTTTTCGTTCATCGGTCAAAGTTAGTGGCAGCTTTTCAGATAATAAACCAAGTTCAGCACTTGTATTATCTGATGCCCCAACAAGAACAACCCCTCCAGTTTGAACCCAGTCAAGAATCGCTTGTTGCTGTTCCTGTTCCAAATCTCCCAATACGTACTCATCAATCACTAAATAATTGGCAAGGTCATACGCAGCATTGTCCGTCGGGAATTGGAAATCTTTCATCTGTCCTAAGTGGATAATTTGTGAGCCTCCCATACCCACCATTTTCACAGTGGATAAGGCACGCAAACGGTCTGCGCTCTCAGTTAACGTAAGGAAGAAAGTTGTATCTTGACCAAAAGAATTGGGGCGGATACTTTTATTCCCTTTATATGAAATTTCCTTTCCATTCTCCCAGTCATCTTCGTAAAAATAAAACATTTGATAGTCAGAGTTATAGGCCATATCTTCTGATAATCCTGGTAAAGCCAGATTTAGTGTTTTGGTTTCACCTTTACCAATCGTAAATGGGATAGCTTTTGCTGAACCTATTCCGTAGGATTCGGAATAATCAATCACCAAATCACCTGAAAATTCGTCTCCTGAATTAACTACGGTGACAGTCAGAGGCAATCCTTCTCCATATTTGATTTTATTTTGAAAGCCTGCAGTAGCTTTTACTTCCAGTTGTGGTGCTGCGTATGCTTCTGTAATCGGCATAAGACTAAGCAAAAATAATATGCTTAATGCAAAACACCACCGAATAGTTTGCTTCATTTTCTTTCCCCCTTATCTCTATATTGATTAGTACGAATTGTCTATCTATAAGTTCCTTAAAAAACTAGAAAAATACATTTTTATCAACAAATGACCATAAAATGGTTATCCTAACGATTTGAGACTTAAAAAAATCATGATAACTAATCGTTATCATGATTCGAAAGCGAACGTATATAAGATTCTGTAAATGGAACGAGATAATCCACTACTTTTTCATCAGGATTCAACTTGGCATTGTGCAGACCATACGATGAATCAACGCCAGCCCAAAATAGGAAGCCAGGAATTTCTTGAAGGAAATAGCCGAAGTCTTCCCCAGTCATGGCTGGGTCACAATGGACTGCATTTGTTGTATCATCATGATTGGCAAATGATAAAAAGTTTTGGGTAATTTCTTCTGAATTAAATACTTGATAGTAAGATGAGCCATAATCAATATGCACTTTACAATCAAAAGCAATTTCAGTCGATTTACACAGTGCTTCAATTCGTTCTTTAACTGTTTGCATCGTTACTGCATCCATCGTACGGATTGTACCTTCTAAACGGGCATGACCCGAAATGATGTTTTGAACAGCACCGGAAGTCATTTTCCCAATTGTCACCACAGCAGATTCCAACGGATTGATTGCACGACTGACAATCGTCTGCAGTTGGAGCAATAGACTGGCTGCGGCAATCGTCATGTCTTTCGTGCGATGTGGATACGCCGCATGTCCTTCGACACCATATAAATCAATGAATAACTCTGATGTATTCGCAAACAGTAGACCTGGACGAGTCGCAATCGTGCCGACAGGATACTCCGGGGCAATATGAAAAGCTAAGATCACATCAGGTAGAAATTCTGGATGTTTCTCTTTTAACCATTCCCGCATTGGCAGTGCTCCACCAGGACCTTCTTCTGCTGGTTGGAACAGGAATACAATATTATCATTTATGGGCGTTTGATTAAGCTGTCTTAACAGCCCAAGTGCGACTGTCATATGGATATCATGACCACATGCATGCATATAACCCGTATGAGTTGATTGATAGGAAAACCCCGTTTGTTCATTGATAGGGAGTCCATCAATATCAGTTCTCCAACCTATTGTCTTTTTGGGATCAATCCCTTTAACATGGACAACAATCCCTGTTTTCCACTTCACGACAGTTAACCGTTCTTGATTCAGCAATTGAATTTCCTCTAATAAATAGGCTTGTGTTTTAAATTCTTGAAAACCGATTTCAGGAATTTGATGTAAATCACGTCGTATTTGTTGAAGAGTTTTCATCATCGCTTCCTACAATTGACGAAGTTCGTGCATGATTTCTGTTTTTGATTTTGTTTTATCATCGATTTCTTTGATTACTTTCGCTGGCGTTCCCGCAACGACTGTATATGGAGGAACATCTTTTGTAACAATGGCTCCTGCTGCAACAACTGCACCTTTTCCAATTTTCACGCCTTCTAATACAACTGCGTTTGCTCCAACAAGTACATCGTCTTCCACAATTACTGGCATTGCTGAAGGTGGCTCAATGACGCCCGCTAACACAGCTCCTGCCCCAATGTGACAGTTTTTGCCGACAGTTGCACGTCCCCCAAGAATGGCACCCATATCAATCATAGAGCCATCACCAATTACAGCTCCAATATTAATAACTGCCCCCATCATAATGATACAGTTATTGCCGATATCCACTTGATCGCGAATAAACGCTCCAGGTTCAATACGGGAATTGATCCCTTTTAGATCCACTAATGGAATTGCTGAATTACGTCGATCATTTTCAACGACAATATCTGAAATTTGTTCTTTATGCAAAGTCAAGGCAGCTTCAATTTCAGACCATTCTCCGAAAAGTACAAGTGAATTRCCTTCGCCAAATATTTTTGTGTTTTCTCCGAAAGAAAGATTCTGTAAGTTCTCACCATTTACATAAACCTTTACCGGCGTTGATTTTTTAGCGTGTTGAATATAAGAAATAATTTCATATGCATCCATCTGTTTCATTCTTGTTGAACTCCTTTCAATCTTAAATATGGACTAATTGTACAGGAAATCTGAAAAGATTACATCTATTTAATTTGAATAATCATGCAATATTTTTGCATGTTCTTCCACAACATTCACAAATGCTTCTACTTGTCTCAATTCAAAAGCTGATTCATAACCAATTAACCAAGTATCACGAGTCAATTCAAATTCTTCTGCTTGATTCGTTAAGGCAATTTTATTTACTTTTTCCAATCCACTTAAAGTAATTGATGGCAGGATGGCATAGCCAATTCCATTCAATGCCATTTGTTTACACGTTTCTATCTGATCCACCGTAATCTGGCGCCTAGGACTCGAAGAGAAATGGCGTTGCCACCACGCCTGAATTTCTTGATAGTAATTGGAATCACTTTTGAACTGAATAAAAGGTCTGTCGGTTGACAAAACATCTTCTACTTCCTTTAGCTCTTGATCAACCAGATACAAAGTGTCCCGGAAAAGATGGATTTTCGTACCTTTCCATTCCGTATGTCCTCTGACGATGCCGATGTGAGCCTCTCCATCGTAAAGAGATTTTACGATTTCAGAACTCCATCCTGTGATAAGGGATATTTTTGCTTCAGGATATTTCGTGACAAAATCTTTCAAGACTGTCGGCAACCAGTTCTGTCCGACAATTGAAGCACAAGCAATTTTTAAAGTGCCGTGTACTTTTGATGTCATCGATTGTATGAGTTCAAATGTTTCTTCTTGTTTGGCAATCGTATCAATAGCAAATTGGATGACAATCTCGCCAGCTGGTGTCGCAGTCAAGCCTTTTTGGGAACGAAGAAAAAGTTGAGCCCCCCACTCTTTTTCAATGGATTGAAGGCGTTGGGATAATGCTGGTTGAGATAGGAAAAGTCGTTCCGCAGCTTTTCTCATATTGCGTTCTTCGGCCAGAATTTTGATGATTTGTGATTCATTTGTCGTCACGCGCTTCTCTCCTTTATTCAAAACTGCTTTCATCAAATAGATATATTAACGTAAAAATTTTGTACAGACGAAAAAAGAAGACCTCCCATGGAGATCTTCTCTTATTTTTGCATATTACTGATTATTTTGATAGATATGTTTTTTCAATTGCTTCAATACAACTCGTCGAGTTAAAATACCTAAAAAAGTTTCTTCATCATCCACTACACATAAGAAAGGATGATTAATCAAAAGATCAAGTCCTTTTTTGAATTTTTCATTAATATGAATCGTTGGAACAGGTGATTGCATTACTTCATCCACTTTTATATCCGGTAAACGTTCGTATTCGATGTGATCAAGTCCCAAAATGGAATCTGTAATCATTTGTGTACTGACTAATCCTTTTAAACGGTACTTGAAATCTAAAACCGGTACGGATGAATAACCTGTTTTTGTTAATACTAATAAGGCATGTTCTGCACTATTTCCAACTTGCACATGTGCTACTTTTTCTGATGAGATGATGAATTCTTCGATTTGCATATCCAAAAAATCTCTGCTTGTAACCGAAATCATACACTTCTACTCCTTTATCTGCTCTACTTGCGAACAGCATACTACTCTTTTATCATATCATATTCTGGGAATGAACATAGATGTAAACGTTTTATCCATAATAAAACTTCTTCCCTGATTAAGCGGAAGAAGTCATGACGTAATACATGATAATAACGAAGACAAAAGCGCCCGCAGCGACAAATACCCAGAAAATTGGATTAAACGAAATGGGATTATCTTTTACTGATTGTGCAATTGGCGTATCATTCACTTGCTGCCGTCTACTTTCAAGCGTCATAACGCGCCACGTCCCGTACAAACCAATCAAACTTATGATGACGATAACGAATAGCAAAGGCCAAGTCCATATATCCATACTCATCCTACCCTTTCAATGAAGTAAAGTTAGTATGGGTCAAATCATGGATTTTAAGCTTAAAATGGAAACTTATTTAACCATTGACCTCCATCAAGCGTGATGATTTCTCCATTCATATACGAAGCTTTATCGGAAAGCATAAATGATGCAAGATCTGCAATTTCTTCTGGACGTCCGAGTCGGCCAAGTGGAACAGATTTGAGCGTACGTGCTGCAGCTTCTTCGGATTCCCAAAGTTTTTCAGCACCACCAGTTCGTTCTATTGGACCAGGTGCGATACCATTTACCCGAATTCCATATTGTGTACCCCATTCGACAGCTAATGTACGTGTCAATGACATGACTCCCGCTTTAGCTGCTGCAGAATGAGCAACACCAGCACCGGCATTCCACGCATATGTTGCCAGCATATTAAGAATGGCTCCTTTTTGCTCTTTCTCAATCCAATAGTTGCCAACTGCTTGCGAACAATAAAATGTTCCGTTCAAGACTATATCAATTACGGATTTCCAGCCGTTCGGTGAAAGCTTTTCTGCATGAACGATAAAATTGCCCGCAGCATTATTAACCAGTCCATCTATTTTCCCATATCTCTCGTCCGTATACTGAACCATCGCCTTCACATGTTCTGGTTCGCGCACGTCCATTTGAAAAATACCTACTCGAGTGGAATCATGTGAAATGGCTTTTTGAGCTGTTTCCAGACGCTCCATATCGCGTCCAGTAATGACAACGTTTGCACCTTCTTCTACGAAACGTTTAGCCATATAGAATCCCATACCACTAGAACCACCCGTAATAATTATGGTTTGATCTTTCAACAACATACTAGACACCCCTTTTTATTCTGAATATTCTTTCTTAATCCCAATTATGCCATTACTATCGTAGAAAAGTATATATGTTTTATTAAAATGCTTCATTCTATATCTTCCGAGATCCGATAGGCTAACTTTAAGAGCTCTTCCTGACTGTTCCAGACCGGTTCATCATTTTTCGGCAATCGGTGATGATACTCACCATATTGATCTTGCTCACGGGCCTTCGCTGTATCTTCCATTTGAAATAAAATAAGGTTCATAATCCGTTTTTTTATTGACTCTTCATAAACAGGAAAAAGAATCTCGACCCGTTTGATCATGTTTCTGGTCATCATATCCGCAGAAGATAGATAAACATGATTTTCACCATTATGATGAAACCAATAAATTCTCGAATGCTCCAGAAATCTGCCCACAATACTAATGACTCGGATATTTTCACTGATTCCCATAATCTGCGGACGCAAACAACAGATACCACGTACGATTAAATCAATTTTCACCCCTGAAATAGAAGCATCATACATTTTCATAATCAGGTCTTWGTCCGTCAATGAATTCATTTTTGCACGTATATAACCAATCCCGTTCTTTTTATGGAATTCAATTTCCTGTTCAATCAGCTTGATAAACTCATCGCGAATATCATATGGAGCCACAATCAAATGATGAAAATTCGGCTTTTCTGTGTAGCCACTTAAAAAATTAAAGAAATTAGTCGCATCAATACCAAATTTCTTTTCCGTTGTAATAATTCCCATATCCGTATAAATTTTTGCCGTTTGATCATTGTAATTTCCGGTACCTAAATGGACAAATCGTTCAATCCGTCCGTTTCGGCTACGTACAATCAATGTAATTTTTGAATGGGTCTTCAAATTATGCATTCCATAAATGACGAGGCAACCTGCCTGCTCCAGCTCTTTGGCCCAATGTACATTGTTTTCCTCATCAAATCTGGCTTTTAATTCAACTAATACCGTTACTTGTTTGCCATTTTCTGCTGCACGTTTCAGGGCATTTATCATAGGGGAATTACCGCTGACCCTATATAACGTCTGTTTAATCGCAAGGACATTGGGATCTTCCGCTGCCTCAGAAACAAAATCTAAAATGGGGGCAAATGATTCATAAGGATGATGGAAAAATAAGTCCTGGTGTAATGCTTTTTCAAATAGGTCTTCCTCAGATTCCAAATCGTATGGCGGTTGAGGAATAAAATTTTCAAATTCCAGATGTTCACGACCCTCTCTAATTWCTTTAATGAATGAAAAAAGAAAGGTTAAATCGATTGGGCAATCAATTTCATAAACATCATCTTTATGAATCTCTAGTTCATCTAATAAATATGCTAAAATTTCAGTGTTGATTTCATTTGACCGAACTTCCAAACGGCTTGCGGCTCCCCATTTCCTTTTCTTTAATTCCTTTTCTATTTCCACTAAAAGATCGCGCGCGCCTTCTTCATGAATTGTTAAATCTGCGTTTCGGGTCATACGAAATGTATTTACTGCTTTCACTTTATATCCATAAAACAATGTATCGATTTGATTGATAATCAAGTCTTCCAAGTAAATGTATGAATCACTTTTATCCTTTGAAGGGATTTTTATCATCCTGGCTAGAACAGATGGAACCTGCACGATTGCCACTTTTTTATGAATTTCTTCCCCTTTTTGTTCCAGCATGACAATGATGTTCATGGTTTTACTCAACAAGGTTGGAAATGGACGATATGCATCTACAGCAACAGGCGTGAGTACCGGGAAAACATGTTCTTCAAAAAAATGTTGAACGAAGATTTTTTGAGTTATAGATAACTCTGCAATCGATAAAACTTCCACATTTTCTTTTTTCAAATTATTGATTAATTGCTGATAAAGTTCAGACTGTTTTTTTACAAGGGAATGCGTTTTCTGGGCAATTTTCTTTAGTTGCTCTTTAGGAGTCAGTCCTGCTTTGTTTTCAGGTTTTTGAAAACCCGCCCTTACCTGATCTTGAAGACCTGCGATACGTACCATAAAAAATTCGTCCAAATTCGAACTGAAAATCGCTAAAAACTTCAATCGTTCTGCTAAAGGATTATGTTCGTCCTCTGCTTCTTGTAAAACCCGATCATTGAAAGCAAGCCAGCTTAGTTCACGATTGTTATAGTAATCCGGTTGATCAATGTCTACCTTTGGATGATGTTCAGCCATGAATATGACCATCCTTTTCTACAAATTCCAGATCGATGTTGCATTTACATAATCGTTCAAGATGCTTCTTCTGTTTCCCTGCCTGATATTCTTCCGCCATTGCATTCCCATTGACATGAATTCTCATAATCAGTCCTTTGCTGGAAGACTCCATCAAAACTTTGTCTACCACCGAACGTTTTGAACCATTCAAACCATAAGCAAATTTTAATATTGCCCCCAAATCCCTTAAATGTTTTAGTTCTTCTTTCGTCAGCCATTTTTCAAATGGAACTGCATAACGCTTGAGCGTTTCTTTATTTTTGTAGGATGCTACCAAGGCCAATTTAATTCGATCTAAGTGCTCCAAACCATCAATCGAACGATTCGATAATAWATAGAAGGTATGTTGACTTGCTGCATCTGCGTCAATGTATTCACCTAAATAAAATAACGCAGCCGCTCTTCTCAATAACATTAAACTTTCCTGCGATCGTTCAATCATTTGGTGACTCACGCAAGCTTCATAAATTTGTTCTACCAAAAATTGAAGATGCTCTGCCTCATGTTGATTCATTTCGAATTCTGCTGCTAGTGCCTCGCTGCTATGGGTAAAAACATCGTACTTGTTCAGAGCATCCGGATGTATTTGCAGCACCCGATTTAACATAATCCCTTCCCTCAGACCTTTGCGACTGAACACAAACTCCTCGGAAT
The DNA here is from genome assembly GCF_056401595.1 of Paenisporosarcina sp. P4_E4_2. Classification (NCBI taxonomy): domain Bacteria; kingdom Bacillati; phylum Bacillota; class Bacilli; order Caryophanales; family Caryophanaceae; genus Paenisporosarcina; species Paenisporosarcina sp. P4_E4_2. The sequence goes on from NZ_JBFUJC010000031.1 coordinate 10,288, forward strand.
GGACAACTTTCATTAACGCTTTGAACACTTCAAGTGCCGGTAATATAATATCTGCCCTGTCACTCGACAACCCATCTATTTTATTTAGTTCATTAACCGATAAGTCACCTAATGTATCACTTAAAGTGTATAAATCATGCACTTTCATTTGATATTGATGAACATTAGAAATCGGATATTCCTTCCGTTGTTGATCGATTTGTGCGATGTTTCGTGCACTTCCCCCGATTGCGATAACGGGTAAACTCAGACCATTTAGCCAAGAAAGAGATCGGAATTGGGCTTCTGCAAACAAAGCTAGCTGTTCTCTTTCGACGGGCGTCAACTTCTCATCTTTCATGAATTGTTGCTGCAAGGAAACAACCCCAAAAGGAAAACTATGTGTCTTTTGCAATTTTTTATCTACAAAGTACGTAATCTCGGTGCTTCCACCTCCGATATCAATCGTTACGGCAGACTCAGTCGATACAGAATGAACAACAGCTAAAAAACCAAAATATGCCTCATCTTCTTCACTTAAGACATCGAGATCAAATCCGGTTTCTTTCTTCATACGTTCAACAATCTGTTGTTGATTGGTGGCTTGCCGAATAGCCGCAGTAGCTGTTGCAATAACATTATCGACATCATAGTCTTTAAGCATTTGTTTAAAAGATGTTAATACTTCCTTAAGAAGCAAAATGCCATCTTCAGACATTGACCCATCTGGTAGAATAAAAGTGCGTAAGCGTGCAACTGTTTTTATATTTTCAAATTCCCTAAGTCCTCTGATATCATCATAGGAATATATCACTAAACGAATTGTATTTGACCCGATATCTAAAATGGCTGTTTTCTTTTTTTCCATAATTTTATCACCTTTCCCATATTTTTTTGTTTTCAACTATACAGATTGGGAATGAATTGGTATGATAGTAGTTAATTGAATGCTCTGAATTTTTCTTGATTCTGGCTAATATTCTCAATTTTTCAAGATTTGAAGGGTGGGGTTTCATGAAACAAGATAGGACAGATGGACAACTGGCTTCCGCTATTTATTCAGTTAATCGTCATGCAAAAACTGCTACTGATAATAAATTTCTATATGAATTAAAAAGATTGACCATTGAAAAGATGATTGAAACCGGACGTGCTAAAAAATTGGGATTACACTTTGTGAAAAACCCTCGTTTTAGTCAACAACAATCTTCTGTCTTAGTTCAATGTGCTGATTACTACTTTCATTTATTACCCAAAAAAGAGGATTTTCAAAGCCTTCCACATTTGGGACATCTTGATGAGAATTATCGTAATCCACAAAGACGAATGAGTTTGAATCTTGCCAAACAGCTGTTAAGTGATTACACAGGCTTGCATCAAACGATAATAAAGAAAAAACCCACACATGCCTCCACCCCACTGTCTCGAAAACAACCAGTTAAGAAACGTACTTATACTTTTGGCAGCACTTATTTAGATTAATTTATTTTTAAAAAGCCGGAACCATTTTCATGGTTACCGGCTTTTTTTGTTCAGCAGTGTTTTAATCCACTGAAATGGTTGAATCATGCTTTAAGCGTAAATGAATGATTAAACCAATAATCGTCATCACAATTAAAGTAGACAAGGCAATGCGACTTGCAATTGTTCCATAATCCTGTAATTGATACGTAATGGTCCCATAAAGTGCAGGTCCAATAATAGAAGACACTTTTCCAGAAAAAGCAAACAATCCAAAGAATTGGCCTCGCTTATCTTCAGGAGTCAGTTCAATTATGAGTGTACGCGACGTTACCCACATGGAACCAAGTGAAACTCCGAACATACTTCCTGCAATCCAGAACATCCATTGCTCGACTGCAAAAACAGCAACAATGAGGGATACAATCATTAATACAGCAACAATTGTCACCCCATTTTTTGCTCCTATCCTCTTTGTAATGTATCCAAATACAAAAGACCCAATAACAGTGGAAATAGTTGAAATAAGATATAAAATAATGAATTGTCCAGAAGAAAAACCGACTATGACAGTTGCATAAATGGCCATCATAGCAATAGTGGTTGAGATGGCATCATTTATAAAGAAATACGCAATCATAAAAGTGAAAACTGATTTATGGGATTTCATATCTTTGAACGTATTTATTATTACTTTATAGCCATCAAAAAATGAACCTTTGACTCTTTGATTTTTAGGAATCGGTATATCCTTGTTTATGAAAAATAATGGCAGACTGAATAGTAAATATAAAATAGCGGTTGGAATGAATGCTTTATGAAACTCACCATCACTGACAAGAAGATACACAAGTAATCCGACAATCGTTCCAATATAACCGACAGCCACTCCAAATCCAGAAATTAATGGCATTTCTTCTTTAGTCCCCAAATCACTCATCATCGAATCATAAAAGACAAGACTGGAGTTGAAAAAGAATTTAGCTATAACGAAACTTATGACCACCAATGCATAGGACATTGGCACGCCCCACATTAATGAATTCGATTCAAGCCCCCCGAATACCCCCATCATGAAAGTTGCTAGGATGGAAATAGAAGCGAACCAGACGATGAATCGTTTTTTGTATCCAGTTCGGTCAATCCATACGCCAAACAAAGGTGTAAACATGACCAAGAAAAAACTGGCGACAGCATTTGCATATGATACAAACGTACTGGCAACTTGCTGTTTAGCTATACTTGTGCCAATTACATCATCTGTGTAAAAAGGAAAGAATACCGTGTTGATATTAGACGAGAATATCGTATTGGCAAAATCATAAAAAGCCCAGGACAAAATCGGTAACGTTAAATAAAGAGCTATCGGACTCCTTGGAGTCGTTTGTTGTTGGCTCACTCTCAGCACCCCGTTATAATCTATTCTATTTTTTGTAAGCCTTTATTAAACTCTGTGTTCCTTCATTTTCAAATCCTTGATCAGCTAAAGATTGATACATGGCATACGTCATTTCTAAACCAGGTAACTTCAGGTTCATTTTTTTCGATTCATCGAGTGCAATGCCCATATCTTTGATAAAGTGTTTCATATAAAACCCGGCTTCAAAATCATCTTTCAGCATGCGCGGTGCAAGATTAGTCAAAGACCATGAACCTGCTGCTCCTTTTGTAATAGACTGCAAGACCATTTCTGGATCGAGCTTCGCTTCCTTGGCATAAGTGATTGCTTCACATGCTGCAATCATGGAAGAGGCAATGGCAATTTGATTAGCCATTTTTGTATGCTGACCAGCGCCCGCTTTCCCTTGATAAATGATATGCTCACCAAATAACTCAAATATCGGAAACRGCTTATCGAAAACTTCTTTGTCGCCTCCTACCATAATTGATAACTTGCCTGATTTTGCACCAACATCCCCACCTGAGACCGGGGCATCAAGTGAACTCATGCCCAGTGACTGGGACTTATTATAAAGGTCAATCGCAAGTGTCGGTGTTGATGTTGTCAAATCGACTACAACCAATCCGTCTTTTCCGTTTTCAAAGATTCCTGTTGCGCTATTATAAACTTCTGCTACGTCTGATGGATAACCGACCATAGTGAAAATAATATCCACTTGGGATGCAACTTCACCTGGAGACTGTGCCCACTTTGCACCCAAATCAAGTAAATCTTCCGCTTTTTCTTTCGTACGTGTATAAATGGTGACYTGATGGCCACCTGTCAGTAGATGCTTAACAATACTTTTACCCATTACTCCTGTGCCTACAAAACCGATATGTGCTTTTTCAATCATTATATGTAACCTCCAAGTTGGAAAATTTCTGTAATTGACTATAAGTTTATCAAAGTTCCTTGATTTAAGCATCGAAACATTTTGAAATAATGAACTATTTTTCGACTTCGATCTTCCTCACTAAATAGAGAATTGTATCGTACCTGAATCTTTAATAATTTTAGTGGGTTTAGTGGATGGGAAAAAAGCTTATTCGAAGAATTCTTATTAGGTAAGTTTGGAAGACAAAAAAAGTAGGACACATTCCTTTCGGAAATGTGTCCTATAAAAAGGGGGAAATGAGAATGTTGCTGTGTTCAAATATACTTTCCCCCAAAATTTAAAAAGTTAAACCTCATTTTTAAAATATTTTTTCGAAAGATGATTTAATTCTTCAATAAACCATTTACCATCATGTTCATTCATCAACCCTTTACTATAACGGACGACATCGTAAACGTCATAGAAGCGTTCAGAGACGTGCCATCCTTCTCTGATGAACCATTCCCGTATTGTTTCGTTGTGATTGCGTGTATAACCATGTGAGCTTGCATCCAATTCATAAACTCGGTATGCGTCTCGCACTACATTGGTCTCCATTGAATAACTCCATGACATATCCTTCTGTTCGCTTACTTGCATGGTGTTGCTTTGAGTTCTTTCGTATTCCACTTGATTTTCTTTAAGTTCTACAAATTCCGCTCTATTTTTAGCTAAGCGCCATACAATAATAATCAATATGATTAAAATAATACTACCCAGAATAGCCACCCAAGGTATATCCAGACCAAAATCAAGACCCTTAAGTTTATCTGCTTCCGTTTGTTCGAATTGCCCTTTTGGTTTTTCCTGGGAATCTCGGGAAATTGGAGGACTAATAAATTTACTAACAAGAGCATGTAACCCTTCCATTAATAGTCCAAGCGGGTATAAAATTAATTCAATCAGATCCCCAAACAATAAGACAATGGATACGCGAGCTTTACCTGCAAGTCCAGCAATCACCGCAAAAGCAATTGCTGCAACGCTTATGATCCCCACATAAAATAAAACAAGTTTATAAAAAGGAACACGATTTTCCTTTTTTGAGCGCTTCCATTGAACAATCATTCGATCCAACATAAATAATAGTAGGCCGATAATGGCCAATAAAATTGATTCTCTTATAGCTTCAGGTTTTCTTAATATGGTAGCTAAGAAAAAAGATAAAGAGAATACTACCAGAAGAAGCGTCATGAAGTATCCATCATGTGTGGCATCCTCTTGAATTTTAGAATATCGTTCTTGTATTCTCCAAACCGAAAATACAAATATTGCAGCAAAAAACCACAATGGGGCACCGAAAAGAAATCCTAACAGTCCGAAAACTGCAGAAACAAATAACGATATTGCTATTTGGTATCCCGTCTTGTAGAAAAACAAATTGACCGCAATCGCTATCAGCAATAAAATACCAATCCATACTAATGGAAAGGAAATCGTCGTATCCACTCTAATAAATATGAAAAGAAAGGACATTAACCAAACATCTTGCAAAAACTTTCCGATTGACTCAAATTGAACTAACGGCTTAGAAGAGACGGTTGTTGCCATTTCACATCACCTCCAAGACTATTGGATAATCGTACATCCACTTGAGTTTGTTTGGACCATTTCTTAATATATTTATCCAACTCTTGTAAGTCATGAGTGAATATAATGACTGTCATCGGCAGGTTTTCATGCGTATCCAGATGCATCAGCATACGGTTAAACGGTACGGTTAATTCATTATTAGATAGGACCGACRATAATTCCATTGCTTGTTGACGGTGTTTTTGGCCATCTCCGACAGGAAGATGCAAATATGGGACCGCCCCAAAGGATCTAACATTGACCGTCAACGAAAATGGTATGCCTTCTCTATAAAAATAATCCACAAAAGAGGCAACTTCCTCAATTCGTTCTTCCAAATCTGAAATTATTGAATAATGATTAACGACGTTCAATACTAGCAAGACTGATTCGTTTGCTACTTGTGTGAAAACTTTCGTTTGAAGTTGTTGCATTCTCGCACTTGCTTTCCAGTGGATATGGTGAAATTGATCGCCTGCCTGATAATCTCTTGTACCTATCGGTGAAAACAAATCTTGAAACAACGAATGCTTATACTCATAGTCCCCTGGTTTTAATGGGGAAGGCTTTCTGTTGTCTTTTAATGTATAAATATTTGGATAAACCATTTGTTC
>NZ_JBFUJC010000032.1:0-16095 GCF_056401595.1 Paenisporosarcina sp. P4_E4_2
ACGCTATAGTGGATTGAAATTTTTGTCTTTGGCGTAACCCCCAACAACAGGTTTTACAACATTGTTTTTATATATCATTTCGCTTACTCCAAACAACTTGAAATTCCTTTGTGCTTGTCTCAAAGAGACTTCATTTGCCCCACCTTCAAAGTCCGGATCCTCATTTTGTACAAGATCATCTTCCCAAAAACAAACTTTACAAATATCATAACTATCCCGTGTTCCTTCTCTAAGAGTTTTATATCCACAACATTGGCATGTATATTTCATATACTCACTCCGACACTTTATAAATTTTATCATACTGCCTGTTCAACTAACCTGCCCCGTTAGTTCAATAAGAAAAAAGGCTTCACTCATTAATGAAGTAAAGCATCCGTTAGTTCAACAAGGACTATTTATTTTACACTTCCGAGCAATACTGTGTTTTTATTGAGCTACTATTCTTTCTGGATTTAATACTTCTAATTCAGGAATAACAAACCGCCCGTCTTTCCGTACTAACTGACCATCAAAATAGATTTCTCCCCCACCATAATCAGGTCGCTGTATGGAAATCAAATCCCAATGAATGGCGGATTTATTCCCATTATCTGCTTCGTCAAAACAGCTGCCTAAGGCAATATGGAAACTCCCATCAATTTTTTCATCGAATAACGTATTGTTCATTGGAACTTTCACTTTCGGATTAAAGGCTAATGCAAATTCACCAACATAACTTGCTCCTTCATCTGTATTAAGTATTTCATTAAGTTTCTCCGAATGGTTTGCTGTTGCCTTGACCACTTTTCCATTGGCAAAAGTCAGTGAAATATTTTCAAATGTAAATCCATTGAACTTCGAAGGTGTATTAAAAGTGATGATTCCATTCACAGAATCTCTAATAGGTGCTGTATACAACTCGCCATCGGGATCTGATCAACTACAAAATACATTGAGGAAGTCTCTAGATTTTGTTAAGGCGTCTTTGCCATACATAAGTTAAGGTAATAAAGATGTAGATGCAAAGTGTAATGATCGTTACGATGATAGATGTCGTAAAAATGATTCCGATTAGGATCGTAATTAAAGCGATAATCGCAGCCCAAGTTGTATACGGGAACCATTTAACTGTATAGGCACTTGTTTTTACAGACTGTTGTTTACGTGATTTTAAATGAGCGAAGGCAATGATTAACCAGATGAATAGTACGGTATATCCCAGTGATCCCATCAGGAAATCGAAGGTCTTGCTTCCAGCAAATAAGGAAATCAGTACACCACCATATAAAGCGGAAGTACACATTAATATTGCGTAAACAGGCACTTTCTTCTTGGATAAACGTGAAAATATTTTCGGAATGCGACCGTCCATGGCTTGTGTATACAGAACGCGAGATGAACCATACAATCCAGAGTTCATTGATGAAATAATCGCTAGTAGAACAACGGCGTTCATAATATGGTCAGCACCTGGAATCCCTATTTTTTGAAAGACCATCACAAACGGACTTTCAGGCACCCCGTTTACTTCATTCCAAGGAATTAAACTAACAATGATGAAAAATGGAATGATATAGAAAGAAATAATCCTGACCAATGTACTGCGAACAGCTTTTGGAACCACTTTTTCGGGATTTTTCGTTTCTGCCAATGTTACCCCAATAATTTCTGTACCGCCATATGAATAGATTACCACCAGCATCGCTGTGATTAATCCTGTTGATCCATTCGGAAAAAAACCACCATGGTCAGTCAAGTTAGAGAAACCGATTGCTGTATGATCACCAAAAGTCACTAGCAATAACAATAATCCAGCTATGATGAACACAATGATGACGGTAATTTTAATTAAAGCAAGCCAGTACTCCGTTTCAGCAAAAACCTTTACCGATAGCAAGTTGATCGCTGTAACTAACACCGAAACAGCTAATGCCAGTATCCAGATTGGATATTCAGGCAGCCAATATTGAAGGAAAATAGCCGCAACGACTGATTCTGCGGTGATGTTCAATACCCACATTTTCCAATAGATCCAATCCAGGAAATAGGCAGGATACTTTCCTAAGATAGATTGGACAAGATCCCTAAATGTTCTTACACCGCTATTGCTGACTGYCATTTCAGCTAAACCTTGCATGATGAATAATAGGATGATGCCCCCTATCAAGTAAGCAATTATTACGGATGGTCCTGCCATATCAATGGCTGAACTGCTTCCTTTAAATAAACCTGCCCCAATGGCACCTCCTAATGCCATCATCGTAATATGTCTTGAAGTCATTGTCCTCTGTAAATTCTGTTTGTCGGTTTCCATATCCTGACCTCCCAAAAAATCAAAAAAGGCATATCGTCTCTTCCTTCACAATCAAATGAAGAAAGAGACGATATGCCTTAAGCTTACCGCGGTACCACTCTTATTGGCTCTTTACGAACCCTGCTTTAAAAACCTTGTAACGAAGGTCAATCGTTAAAATAAGAGAATAGATTAAATCTAAACTTTCGCTTTACCACTCCCAGGCAAGTTCAAAGTATCATTGGACTGCGTTGCACCAACCCGCAGCTCTCTTTACCGAATAATGAGCTTTTACTACTCCTGATCTTTGTGTTTTGAAAACTATATCTGATTTTTTTTTATAATATCCCATACTATACGGATTAGAAGTAAATTTGTCAATAATTATTTCAGAATAATATTTTTAACGAAACAATCTTGGTAATATGTGGTGAAATAGCTAATACATCTGCAAAATACTATTTTCAATAAAATATTATACCTAATCCTCTGGGAGTTACGAGTGGCAATAAGGATTCAGAAGGTGAATCAATTGACGTGACTGGGTTCACAATTAACCCAACAATTCCGCTTGCGCCATAGTATGGTATGTCACCTTTCATACCTATTCGTTCTTGAGAGTTTAGAGGCTTTCATTCGGAAATTTTTTTTGATAATGCGCAAGTGCAATTAGAGGGAAAATATATCGATAACTATGATAATGAATATAGAAACTGCCAGCCATTCCCTGTCCTTTTGGATAAGAAGTTGTCCAGTCATCTTTGTCATTATTTTCTAAAATATATTTGATGCCGGATATTATTTCTGGTGTGAGTTCGTCTTCAGCAGCAATCAGCGCATCCAATGCCCAGGCTGTATGAGTTAACGTACTGGCTCTCAATGGAACGTACGTTTTCATTTTGTCACTTTTACAAGACTCTCCCCATCCCCCATCCAAATTTTGAATATCACGAAGCCATTTGACAGATTTTTGAATAGAAGGATGGTCCGACGATATTCCTGCTGCAACAAGCCCGGTTATAGCAGCCCAAGTACCATAAATATAACAAATGCCCCATCGGCCATACCACGATCCATTCGGTTCTTGATGATCGAATAGCCAATTTACACCTAACTTTATAGAGTCGTGACTCTTCTTTAAGTTAGTGAATTTCCCGAAAAATTCCAATGTTCTTCCTGTTAAATCTGCACTTGAAGGATCTGCAAGTAAATATTCAGCATCTTCAATTGGAATCATAGACAAAATGCTTTTATTCACGCCTTTTTCGAATGATGGCCATCCTCCATCATCATTTTGCATTGAAAATACCCAGTTGATTCCTCTGTCCCAAGATGTATGGACCTTGGGTTTTTTAATGACAGTTTTGCAAATTGACCTTAAGGATGCAGTAGTATCATCAATATCAGGGTTCATTGTATTTACATTTGAGAAACCCCATCCCCCTGGGAGACTATGTGGACTGTGTATGACCCAATCCCCATATTTATAATGCTGTCGTGTTAATAAAAATTGGTTTGCTTTTTTTATAACGGGATCTAATTCGGAAACGCCTGCTTCTTGCATGGCATAACTAATTAAAGCTGTATTCCATACCGTTGCTGTGGTGAATTGCATATGAGTCTTCCCGTCAACTTGGCATTTCATAGACTTTAATCCGTTTACCGCATGAATGATTGTGGGATGATCTTTCTTATATCCAAGGGAAAGCAACGCGAAAATTAGCAGAAATGTCGAACTGAAGTAACTGTATAAGGTGCCATCCGGTTCAATTCGTTCCAGCATATACTGTTTTGTCTTATCAACCGCAAGTTCCTGAATTTGCTTTGGCAAACCAATTAGGTCCTCAATTCTTTTTTGAATGGATAAAAGAAAAGGACTCCATTCATTTGAGAGGACCCTTGATAAATATTCTTCATCCCACCGGTTGTGGTTCAAAATATATAAATCTGAAATGTTTGGACTTTTATTTGTTTTAATTATGTATTTCTTATCAGCGAGAATCATGAGTGGAGCGATATTCGCCCTACCAAAGACAGAAAAGTCGAAAAAGTTCATTGGGAATGAGTGTGGTAGTAAAACAAATTCTGTCGGGACAGTAAAAATTTTTGACCGTGAAAATTGCCCAGTTACTGCCAGCATAATTTTTGTTAGTAAATTACTTTTGTCTATTCCCCCATTTGATAAAATAAACTGTCTTGCTACTTGCATTCGTACATCATCGTGAGAACAATAGCCGGAATATAGAAGGGCGTAATAAGCTTCAATCGTGGCAGCTACATTACCGTCATCTTCTTCATCATAAAACAGCTTCCAAGCCCCACTATCTTGTTGTTCGCTTAAAATCCGATCTACTAGTTCCTTTATTAATTTTTCATCATCAATAGTTAATGAACGCAATAAAATAATCATATAGGCATCCGTTGTAATACCTGTTTCAAAAGGATAATCCCAAGTTCCTACTTCAGATTGATCCTTCTTCAAGATGCTTATAATTCGATTAATTTCGTCTGATAGGGTACCGTTCACAAAATTCGTCCTTCCTATAGCATAAATTCAATACAACTAAACATATTCGTTTAGTTTTTAAAAAATGCGAGGAAGTGATTAAGTATCTTTAGTCGGAATCCAAATCATTAATCCCTAGAAAGTAGGAATAATCAACTTCATTCTTTTCTAAGTAGCGATAATGATGGTTATCGCTACTTAGAAAAGAATGAAGAGAATTAAGTTTGGACTTTATATAACTAAACCAATTTTTTAAAGTTATAACGCCATACTGATATATACGCGTTTTTAAAAGAGCCCAATTCGCATGTGAATTTGGGCTATTATTGAATGTTCAAAAATATGGTATTCCTGAATACCATCTCTATCTAGAATTAAACTGGTACAATATACAAGATTTCCTTAGGATATAAAAAATGTATAAATTAAAGCGTTTTTATTTTTTGTCCCCAATTCCAGTCATATCACAAAAAGAAGCAGTCAGATTCAGTTGCGAAAATGACTGCTAATTGGTGCTATTTAATTTTTTGTACTCGAAAACAGAACCCGTTAATTGCTTTTATCTAAATAACTAAGTCACTACGTATTATAATAATTAGCTAGTAAAAAACTCAGTCATGCTGGAATCCGTTCCCTCTATGCGGAACAACATAATCGTTACCGCCCATAGACTTCAAATTCATAAATATTTGCTGTTCCTGTTTCCGCATAATTTTGCGGCGTCGTAATATAAAGTCTTACATACCTTGCGGTGGATTTCGTTATATACCTGTCCGTGCTGTTCGAAACGTTTCCTTCTACTGAATCTAGGTCAGTCCAGGTAGTTCCATCCAGACTTCCCTGAAGCATATAATTTTTTGTATTCAGGGATAAGGTCTCTCCGCCTTCTCCAGCATGCTTTACTACCCACCTGCTTATATCATAATTCCCTCCAAGATCGACCATCATCCATTTGTCCCCGGTCGTATTGGAAGACCACTTTCGGCCGCTTTCAGCCGATCCATCTACTGCCTTGGACGGTTCGTATCCCACCACACTTCCGTTGGCTGTAATCTCCTTATTCAGAACCAAATTTACCGGAGCAGGATCGAATGCTAAAGTGGTAACTTTTAACGGACTGCTGGCCGCTGAAACATTTCCTGCTGCATCCCTGGCTTTTACAGTAAATTGATAGGTCTTTTTTTTCTTCAGCCCTGTCACTTTAAAGTTCGTACGCCCTGTTGTAGATCCAATCAGTTTTTTTCCATTATATATATCGTAGCCTGTAACACCTACATTACCCGTAAAATTATCTGTAGCTGTATCCCATGACAGCATTGCCATCTTGTCTGTTACTACTTTCGTCGAGACATTGGTTGGTTCGGTAGGCGCTTGTTTATCTGCTGCAAGTGCATCCGCAGTGTAATTATTTATGGTCCAGGTAGTTACCGTACTTTTTTTCGAGAAGTCTCTTCCATTTATTACCWCCCTATCGGCATAAACATCTAAAATCAAGCCTTGACCTGAATCCTTGATAGCTCCATCTCTCATCATTGTAAAGTACTGTTTATTATAGAAAGTACCCGGTAACGTGAGAGGATAATGTATATGTCCCGTTAAGAAAACGCTTTGAGGATATTTTCCAATAATGTCCTTTAACTTTTGATCCTGTACCTCATCGCTTTGATAAGGATCCCAAGGATATTCCTCATATACAGTATTATCTAGTGGCTGATGAAGGAAGAGAAATATGGGTTTGTCTTTACTTGCATTCTCCGCCAACTTATCGCTTAACCACTTCATCTGGGTATCTGATATATATGCACTGTCTTTATCATCAGTCTCCGTTGCCAAATAAATGAAGTGGTATCCGCTTATCCACTTATCATAATAAACACCTGGCATACCAGTATGTGTCAAAAATCTGTTTTTAGCTGTTTCAAATCCTCCCATCCACCTTACATCATGGTTCCCTAAAATCAAGTTGCGATCAAGTTGAGGATATTTGTTCATTGTTTTCATTAATGTATTATATTGTGCATCTGTGCCATATTCAGTAAGATCTCCACCAACGCTAACGGATTGCACATTATTGCTAACTGCTTCCTGCAATGCATTGTCAAGTCTGACATCGGCGATATCCCCTTGTACATTTGCATGTGTATCAGAAATGGACATAAAGCTGAATTTATAACTAGTATCCCTGTCAGGTGTTGTTGAAGCAAGAACCGTAACATTGATGCTTGTTGACAATGCTACATTATCCGGATTTGTAACCCCTGTTGGCAGATCTACTGTTCCCTTTACCGTGAAACTCTGCTCGGTTTTTACGGACGGAACATAGCCTGATGCATCTATATTCCAGGTTACAGGTGCATTCAAATTACCGCCGTCGGTCACCTGTACTACTGTGCTAGGCAATCCAAGGGCCACCGGTGTAGGCGCTGTTCCGTTTACTACACCAGTAATCGCTGCAGGTGCTGTGATGCTTGTTAGTACCTTCGGCTTTATTTCTACTGGATAAGTTACTGTCTTACCGCGTACTGTGACGGTTAGTATCTGGCTGGCTACTGCAGATGAACTGTTAAATCCGCTTACGTCGGAAGCTCTGACTTCCTCCCCCCTAGTCGAACCGTCAATATAGGTGCCTGTGACTTCCATACCCGTGATATCAAGGCTCTCTCCAATACGGTATACAGTCTTTGCTGGTGGTTTTGTAAGCTCAATGCTGTTCAATGTCTTTGAAAACTGAAACCAGTTGATGTTGGCTACATATGTTTTTCCCGCCGCAACCATTACTACAAGGTATACATCATGAATTCCTGTAACTTCAGTAATATCGGTTGTCATAGTTTTATAGACATTCCAGTTATCCGGTGCGGTAGCTGCGGTAGTAAGTGTCCCCACTTTTTTACCATTCGCGCTGGTCGGACCGTCAATCCATACTTCAATATCTCCCCCTGCATTTGATCCCTTAACTGAAAGTCTTGCACTAAATTTCGTAGCGCCATTAACGTCGCTACCAAAGTCAATATTGTTATATGCTAAATACTGGTTGTCATTAGTACCTCCTATACATTGTCCACCATCTGGGCAAGCTTCGACTTTTAGGTAGGCACCCGACTTGGAACTAAAGCTTTCTGCTTCTGTCAGACTATATGCATCGCTTGCTGCATGCACCGGCATATAGCCAACACTGGTGCTGAGCAGGAATCCAACTATCAGGATAAATGAAAATAATGACTTGTTAAACTTCGTTAAGGTAACCATAAACATCTCCCTTAATTTTTTTTTATACGACGTAGTTTATTTTTCGAAAAAAGATTGATCAAATCCTTTAATCCTCTCATGTTGACCACGTTTTCAGAATAAAGTTCGATCAAAAAACACTGATATATCATGATTTATCAATGTTCTTATAAAATATGTACTGTATTCTAATCAATCTTTTTTATAAACGGTGCAACTTTTTTACAAACGGCCGAACATTATTTTAAGCCCCCCTACAGAATCAAATTTGCTTTTCTGCTTAATGGTAAGTGATAAATATTAATAGAGTGTAAATCTAATGTAAGCATTATGTAATATCCGATATATTGATATTATGTTATAACAAAATAATTCAATCCCCTGGCCTCCTTAGACATGTCAATGGCTTTAAAATCTTCTGTTCTATTTAAATACTCGTTACTACTACTTGTTTAAGGTTAGTGCACTTTCCTTAACTAAACATGAAAATAAGAAACGCCTGAAACCCATATATTTCAAGGGTTTCAGGCGTTTCTTAAAGAGAAAATTACATGCGGAGCATACCTGTAAATACCGAAAGCTAACGTCTTTTCTCAGACGGAAGCCGTATCGCGCCTAGTCATTGCCCAAAATAGAAGAGCTAAAGCACTAACTGACGCCCCGAGCAAGCATACTCCTTCCCAACCATAATTCGCATACATTTGGGTAGAAGCAATTGAACCGCTAGCACTGCCGATAGAATAAAACACCATGTACCCGGCAGTTAGCCGACTACGTGCCTCCGGTCGCAATGGAAGAATCATAGTTTGATTAGTAACATGTATGGCTTGTACAGCCAAGTCAAGCAGAACAATACCTATAACTAATGCGAATAGAGACTGCTCTGTATAGCTGATGAAAAACCATGAAATCAACAATAGAATCAAAGCAATGCCCGTCGTTCTCTGTCCGTAACCCCGATCAGCTAGCTTCCCTGCTCGAGCTGCAGATAAAGCCCCAGCCACTCCTACAAGACCAAGTGCTCCAATTGCGCTATGCGAAAGAGAAAATGGCGGAGTGCTAAGGGGCAGTACGAGTGAAGTCCACAAAATGCTGAAATCAGCAAAAATCAGCAGGGCAAGAACAGAGCGGATGCGTAAGATGCGTTCTTGTTTAAACAATATAAGCACCGATCTAATCAACTTAGGATAGGACAATGACTTTACCTCTCGCTCAACATTGGGCAATACCCTAAAAAACATACACACCATAAAAAGCATTAGTGCAGCAGAGACTAGATATACGGAACGCCAACCCGCAACATCCGTTAATATTCCTGCAAAGGACCGCGCAAGTAATATGCCGATTACAATCCCGCTTGTTACAATACCAACGACACGTCCTCGTTCGGCAGGAGCAGCCATAGATGCTGCAAACGCCACAAGAGTCTGAGTTACGACCGCAAGAAGTCCCACTAAAGCCATTCCTGCAAATAGTATCGTGCTGGTGGAAGCAGTACCAACTATAACCAAGACTATTACGGATAATAACATCTGGCCGATAATCAAGAAGCGCTGGTTCAGCAAATCACCAAGCGGCACTAACAGCAGCAATCCTAATCCATAAAAGATTTGAGTGATGGTAATAACAATTCCAATGATGGAATGGTCGATACCAAATTCACTCGACAGCTGATCTAGTAGCGGCTGTGCGAAGTAGATGTTGGCGACTGACATCCCACAGGCAGCCGCAAATAATAATGACACTTTACGAGACATGGAAGAGACACGGACTGAATCAGATGAGATAAATGCTCCCCGAGTCGAATTCGCTTTTATCTCTGCATTGACTGCTATTTTTTCTTTAATTCCCTCCAATTTGTACACCCCTTTTTTCCATTAATTTTAGATACGGAGAAATATAACGTACCGAACAGTATGTTATATTGCTTGGTAAATATAACTCCCAGAAACTAATTATGTCAAAGCACAAATTATATTTCGTGTAATCACGTCTTTGTATTCGGAAATCCCATGTTAGGTTTAACTAGCCTACATTTGACAATATTAAGTGAAAAATATATATTTATAACATACTGTTCGGTACGTAATTAAAGGCAATTGACAGTTTCATATGATAGATATAATTAAACATAAAAAAATCAAGAGTAACGAGAGGTTTTGACTATGGGACGAACCCGCGAATTTGACGAAGAAAGAGTATTAGATGCAGCTATGCAACTATTCTGGGAGAAGGGATATGAAGCAACCTCATTAAGTGATTTAACTACCAGAATGGGAATTCAACGACCCAGTATTTACTCTACCTTTGGGGGTAAAAAAGATTTGTTCGAAGCCGCTCTACGCAAATACACGATGTCCCATGCTTCTGATATCCGAACCAGATTTCAAAACTTTCCATCAGTAAAAGAAGCATTTTGCACTTTTTTTGAAGAAGTGGTTGCTGAGGAATACACAGAAAGTCGAAGTAGAGGATGCTTTTGCATTAATACGATGGTCGAACTTGCGCCTCATGATGAGAAATTTGAAATTCTTACAAGGGAACATCAAATGTACCTTTCAATCATATTTCAAGAAACCATTGAACGAGGTATACAATCAGGTGAACTCGAGACCGATGTAAACGCGAAGGCCTTAGCACAGGCGCTAATCGTATCGTTAATTGGGCTAACCGTAATTATGAAATCTCGTCCAAAACGATCATTTGTTGATAATGCAATAAAAGAGATACTTACAATGCTTAAGTAGCTCGGAAATGCTTTATTTGTCTGGTTATATGATCAAAAATTTATATACTTCTAAAACTTTTAATTTCATTCTTCTCTTCTAATTCAAACGTAAACGAAAAAACTCCCTCTTAAAAAAGAGAGAGTTTTTGTTTACATCATGGATTTTCTTACCTGAAGTAGTCCATCTAGCTGTTACTTCACCGCCGATTGGCAATTGTTACAGCCTTTTTTTATTTCATTTTCTTCCCCGCAAAGAGTAAAAACGATACGTCTCCCAAAATTAGTTTTTCAACTAAACTGCCCCGTTAGTTCTACAATTGGAAGGGAAATTTAGTTTAATAAATGCATTACAGGGGTTCACCGGGATTTTCCGAAGTATAAATAATATTGTAAGTGGGTTTAATAACTCCGCTAGAATACTGTTTCATTTCCACTAAATCTAATTTATGACATGGCTTTACGCTGCCGAATAGAGATATACCTTCACCAATAATAACTGGATTAACCTTCAGCACTAATTGATCAATGAGTTTATGTTTTAGCAACGACCCAGCCAATTCTCCTCCCCCGCATAGCCACAGTTTACCGTTCCCTTGCTGTTTTAGATTTTCAATAAAAGCTATAGCATTTCCCTTGATAAGATCTACTTCCTCGTTCGATTCAAACTGAATGGAGTTTGAGAATATATAATGTTTTAAGCCCTTATAGCCAGGTTCACCCGGTTTAGCACCGAATTGAAATCCAAACTCATATGTTTTTCTGCCCATCAACACCGCATCATATTGCTGAATATCTGATAAAAAGTCTGATACATGATCTCCTTCAAATAAGAAGAGAGAATTGTTAATATTCCCATCTAACATACCTTGGTCTGCAATAAAATTGTCTAGTGAAACTGCAACATGATAAATCAATTTAGCCATTCAATCATTCCTCCATGAAAATGAATTGCTTAATTAATTCTTTAAAACAAGTTTAAACTCCTTTAATTGTAAATTAACTAACCTGCCCCGTTAGTTCAAGAAGAAAATGGCTGACAATCAGCCCGATGATCTTTAACTAAAGCACCCGTTAGTTGAATAAGTGTACATAATAAATTTGATAATAAATCCTGCAATTTACTCGTCAATACTGTTATCAACGATATCCCACACAAGATGGTGATGTCCCTTAAAAGTAATTGGGGATATCAAATGATATAGAGTCGATATCATTTTCTTTTGAGTAGTACATACAAATACTGTCTTTATATTTTTGACTTTCATTAGGCAGAACAATAAAGTCTAATCTATTATAAAAGTCTGTCCCAATATCACTATACAGGAAAAAGTTGTTACAGTTTTCTTCCTGTTCTAATTTGTTCATTGTTTCTTTGACTAATAAAAAAGCATATCCATTTTTTCTTGAATTTGCAGGTGTCGCGATTGATCCTATCCCTTTTACGATTAAGTCTTCTGAAGGGTTAAGTTTATATACGATGAGAGAACTTAATAATTCCTTTGTATCTGTTGCTTCAAGAACGTACCATTTCCCCTTCTTATACTTACTTGAATCCTGACACATTGTTATATATTCTTCGACTGGCATATCATCTCCCCAAACATCAAAGCCCATCATATAAATATCTATCATATCTTCTTTTGTTGCTTCTCTTATTTTTTTCAAATTACCTCTCCTTGTGTTGTATTTGGTTATACATTCTTTTCGACTTTTAGATTATTACGACCACTATTCTTATTGAGCTAACCTGCCCCGTTAGTTCAATAAGAAAAAAATCTGCTTAAGCAGCCCGATGATCTTCAATTAAAGTACCCGTTAACTTAATAACCTCACTCTAAATCAACGATTTCCAATTAGGATCTTTTACATCTTTCTTATTTAGCTTTCTCACAAATTCAATACAGTCTTCTTGGCAAGCCCCGAACTTAATGTAGTTTTGTTGTGCTTGTCTTAATGAAACGTCATTTGCCCCGCCTTCAAAATCGGGGTCATCGAATTGCACTAAATCATCTTCCCAAAAGCAAATTTTACATATATCATAAGAACCTCGAGTCTTAGAATATAGAGTTTTATATCCACAACAAGGACAAGTATTTTTCATAAAGGCACCCCAATACTTTATCTATTTGGCCACTCTTTTTACTTCAACTAACCTACTCCGTTAGTTGAAGATCATATTATCCACTATGAATTTCAAAGCAAAAATATCCAAATGGCAAATGTTCTTCTTTTAATTCCATTTCTGATTTTGCTATTTCCATCATCCTAAGTAGAATCTCTCTTAAAGAGTCCTTATATTTTTCAAGTGCCTTTTGAAATGAAACAACATCGTTATTTTTACATAAAGGATATAGTATGGCACCTAATTTCACATCATTAAGTGCTCTAGGGGTATCTACTGGATTAAGACAATCTAAGATGTGTATCTCTTGAATCTTTTCATCAAACCAATCCCTGCATTCTATATAAAACATATATTCTTCGAATTCCATTTGGTGATTCAATTCTTCATTCCTATAGAACGGTATAATCCTAATGTAATCGGTAGTTGAATCACAATTAATAATTTCTTCTAATATACCCTTTAAATCTGTAATGGTCGGGTAATATCTATATCTTCCCTTATAGTAAGCAGTATTATTGAATACTATTTCGTTAATCTTTCCTCTTTTTTGCTTCAACACAATTCTCTTCCTACCTTTTATCCAAGCTAACTGCGTATATTTTATCGTTGCTTGTTCAACTAAACTGCCCCTTTAGTTTAATAAGAAAAAGAGCCGTTTTATCAGCTCAATGATCCTCAAGTAAAGCACCCGTTAGCCATACATGTAGTGCAAAATCAGCGCTACACCACAGAGGATAAAAATGTGTGCAAAACGGGTCGATATTATCAATAATAAGAGTTCTTTTATTTTCGTGGGAGTTGAACAACGAAAAAGCAGATTTCATTATTAAAACTTCACCTTGAACCCTAAAGTTTTTAGTCTTGCTTTTTATTGAGTTTTTGGTTTCAGCTGATAGTTTTCAAATTTCAAACGTGTATAAGAAATAATGCCGGATAAAAAGAAGAAGCTGATAATCGTTCCTTCTCGAATATTGAATTGTAAATTGTATAGTAGTGATATTGTTATTGAAAGAAGAATTGAGAATAAATCGACACTATATCTGTATTGAGAGAAAGTGAGTTTTGTTAATTCGGCTATTCGTAAACATAAACTTTCAATTGGAAAAGGAATAATATCTAATGATAAAATAATGCCTGTTGTTCCACCGGCTAGTATCACACCGAAAATAAATAGTCCGACTCTTACTAAATAATTCTCTATATGAATCGTACCGAAAATAGTATAGAGGAAAAAATTAATAACCATTCCAAAGAACAAGATGGAAATGAACATCAAAGTAAATTTTCTAAAATCCTTTTTTTCRCTTAGGCAAATATAAACGATTAGAAAAATGAGATTTGCAATGAATGTAATTGTGCCAACTTTTATGGAAGTCCATTCAGAGATGGATAAATTCATCGCATTAAAACCACTTACTCCAATACCCGCCTTTAATGTAATACTTATACCAATAGCGCTTACTATATAGAGTAGAATCGATTGAATTACTTTTTTCATGATTGTTCCTCTAATAAGTCCATTATTTGCATTAAATTTGGTATCGTATATGTGCTCTTAGGTGAACCTGATTTAGGCATGTTTCGCTTAGGGTTAAACCATACACAATCAATTCCGACATTGATAGCTCCTTGAATGTCCGATGTTAAACGATCACCTATCATTAATAATTCTTCTTTTCGGCTTATATTCAGGGCATCAAAAATATAGTAAAAAAAATGGGGATTCGGTTTTTCATAACCCATTTCTTCGGAGATAAAAAGTTGTTCAAAATATCCTTCTAGCATGGCATCTCTTAATCTTTTTCTTTGAGTCTTTCCTACACCGTTTGTTCCAATATATAATTTATAATCTTGCTTACTTAAAGCATTTAATAATTCATGTGCATGGATAACGGTCTTATGTCCTTGGTTTAAATACTCACGGTACAAAGCTTCAACTTTTGCTCCGTTTTCATCTATATGAAATTCCTTCAAAAAAAGTGAAAAACGCGTTGTCAGCACTTGTTCACGAGTAATCAAGCCTTTCTCTAACTCATGCCATAATCTCTCATTAATGCGCTTATAACTTGCAATGATTTGTTTGTTATAAGGCAACTCGTATCGTGTAATAATTTGTATTAAAGCCTTTTCTTCTGAATCTTGAAAATCAAGGATTGTGTCATCTARGTCAAAAATAATATGTTTGTATTTGTTCATTCCTATTCACCTCTGGGTAGTAATATATCGAAAATAAGAATATGATAATAGGAGATATCTCATATTGAGGTGATAAAGTGGAAAAAATCAATTTGGAGGATTACGCTGAAAATTTTGTAGATATATATAATGATATTCAAGAAACTTTTCCGAAAGCTGTGTTACATCAGGCTTTTATTTGTAAGTTTTCTTCTAATGAATATATAGTGCGCTTTGATGAAGATATTCAGTACTTATTTTTATTATTGGATGGGCGGGCAAAAATATATATAGTACACGAAAATGGAAAACGTGCGCTGATTCAGTTTCTAAAGAAAGATGATTTTATTGGTGAATTATCGTTGATTGAGGTGGAAGAGAATTTAAAAGATGTTGTGGCTATAAACGACTGCACTTGCTTARCGGTTCCATTGGCTTCATCGAAAGAGCATCTGTTAAATGACAATCTTTTTCTCTTTAATTTATCAAAATATTTAGGTAATAAATTACTTAAAAGAACGGATCATTACACAGATATGCAGGATTATGAATTCAAAAATCGATTAGCGAAATATATTCTTCAAATAGAAAACGATGGTTGCTTTCAAGAGAAACATACCGAAACAGCAGAATACATGGGGGTAAGCTATCGACATTTATTATACACACTTAACCAATTCCACGAAGACGGGTTATTAGAAAAAAAAGGTAGGAAATACATTATCATTGATGAAGAAAAGTTAGAAAGAATGAGTTTAAAAAAGGATTAATTATGTTGATTTGATAAATTGAAATATAAACAAGTGCCGAACCCGTGCGGGAAACTGGCGGTTATGACAAATGGAGGTCTTTGGACCGATTGAGGCACAGTGCTTGTTTTACTGTGATTATAATTCGGGTCGAGGCCTTTTTTGCGTTTGAAAGTTTGGGCGCTACAATTACGTCCAAGATCGAGTAAGGCAATAAATAGAAAAAGACTATTCCAAGTTGAAAGCTGCAGCAATCGTCACAAAAGAAGTTAGCCATGAACGAGTAGATGTCGTTCATGTGTATTAGGG
>NZ_JBFUJC010000033.1:0-15979 GCF_056401595.1 Paenisporosarcina sp. P4_E4_2
AAAATCGAAGACCAGATTGCGAAACTTCGTCGTGACTTAGAACATGTAAAAGACCAACGCGAAACGCAAAGAAAACAACGGAAGAAAAATGAAATCCCTGTAGTATCAATTGTGGGCTATACGAATGCCGGGAAATCCACGATCATGAATCGTCTACTTGCAAAAACAGGGCAAATCGATGACAAACAAGTTTTTGAAAAAGATATGTTATTTGCAACGCTTGAAACGTCAGTCCGTCAAATCCGTTTACCTGACCAAAAAGAGTTTTTACTTACTGATACAGTAGGATTTGTCAGCAAGTTGCCAACACATTTAGTAAAAGCATTCCGTTCTACTTTGGAAGAAGCGCGAGAAGCTGATTTGCTCCTTCACGTAGTCGATGTGTCCAATGATGAGCATCGATACATGATGGACGTTACAAATGAAACGTTGCAAGCTGTTGGAGTTGAAAATGTTCAGACGGTTGAGGTATACAACAAGTCCGACTTAGCGGGTGTGAATTATCCACATGTGAGTGGAAATAACATCTGGATTTCTGCCAAAGAAAATGCAGGACTGGATGAATTGATTGAACTGATTCGCACGCATATTTTTGCGGACTACAAGATGTGCCGAATGCTCATTCCATATGACCGCGGAGACGTGGTGTCCTATTTAAACGAACAAGCCTCTGTTCAAGGGTCTGAGTATGAAGAAGAGGGTACGTTATTGAAAGTTGAACTAAAACAAGCAGATTATGAACGGTACCATGATTTTGTGCTGGATAAGTAAAAAAAAACGCATTCCCGATTTACCGGGAATGCGTTTTTGCTTATATTCAAAATAAACGTAAATATTTCTACTTATTGATATTGGATATTGTGTAATCTTGCAAATAGACCATCTGCTTCTACTAATTCCGTATACGAACCTTCTTCGGCAATACCTTCTTTCGTTACGACTAGTACACGATCTGCATCACGTATAGTTGCAAAGCGGTGAGCAATAATAAGCGTTGTACGATTTTCAGCTAGTTCACTTAAAGCTGCCTGGATAATTTTTTCCGTCTCCGTATCAAGTGCCGAAGTTGCTTCATCTAATATGAGAATCGGTGGGTTTTTCAGGAACATACGAGCGATGGCTAAACGTTGTTTTTGTCCACCTGATAGTTTTAAGCCACGTTCCCCGATTTGGGTCTCGTAACCATCTGGCAACTCGGAAATGAATTCTTGTAAATGGGCTTTCTTTGCTGCCTCCATTATTTCTTCCTCTGAGGCATCTTTTTTTCCATAGGCAATGTTTTCTCGGACCGTCCCAGTAAACAGAAACACATCCTGTTGTACGATTCCAATTTGTGAGCGCAATGATTGCTTACTCATATCACGAATATCAAGTCCATCGATTGTGATGGAACCTTCCGTGACATCGTAAAAACGGGGAATCAATGAACAAATCGTCGTTTTCCCTGCCCCAGAAGGACCGACAAATGCCACGGTTTCTCCAGCTTTTACTGTTAGGTTGATATCTGATAGTACTTGTTGATGTTGATCGTAGTTGAAATGGACATGATTAAACGAAATATTGCCATGCAAATGATTCACATGTTTTGCATTTGGACGATCATTAATTTCCGGTTCCTGTTCGATTAAATCCAGGAAACGTCTGAAGCCGGCCATTCCTTTTGGATAAAGCTCAAGCAATGCACTGATTTTATCCACAGGTTTAATTAGTACATTTATAAAGAGGACAAAGCTGACAAGTTCTCCATATGATAATTTTCCATTGAATGTGAACCATGCACCTACGACCAATACGACCAAAGTCATTAGACGCGTCATCATGTAAATGCTGGAATGTGTTCCAGCCATTACTTTGTAAGCGACAAGTTTAGTTAGTCTAAATTGCCCATTATCATGTTTGAATCTGTCAATTTCAAATTCTTCATTTGTGAAAGATTGAACCACCCTAACACCTGAAACACTGTCTTCAACACGACCATTTACATCGGCAATTTTGATGTACATGTTCTTCCATGCCTGATTCATTTTGATATTGCTGAATGTAACCAAAACAATCAAGAATGGAATCATAATAATAGCGATGATTGCAAGCTCAGGATTGATGTTGTACATAATGAAAAATGCACCGAAAAACGTCATGATAGCGATAAAGAAATCTTCCGGTCCATGATGGGCCAGTTCGCCAATATCGAATAAATCATTTGTGATACGACTCATTACATGTCCCGTTTTGGTATTATCAAAAAAGCGAAAGGATTGGCGTTGTACATGGGTAAACAGTTGTTCACGCATGTCCGTTTCAATATTGATTCCAAGCTTGTGGCCTAAATAACTGACGATAAAATTCAGTAAGGTACTGAGTAAATAAACGGCCAGCAGGAGGACACTTACGGTTACAATCGTACCCCATTCGCCGGTAGGCAATAATTGGTCAATGAACCACTGGACTGCCAGTGGAAATGCAAGCTCTAATATAGCCACGATTATGGCACTGGTGAAGTCGATAATAAATAGTCGTTTATGGGGGCGATAATAAGAAAAGAATTTCCTAATCATATAAGTTCTCCTTGGTATTTTTAATACTGGCAATTATAACGGAAAATGGTCCTAAACACGATAAAAAACTTCAGAACTCGAAGGAAATCAAAGTATTTCAAGTTCCGAATGTTTTTTGACAATTTAAAGAGGGGACGTTAAAATGTATAAGTTGTCTTTTACTGATAAATCAATCGGACCTTTATTATCAGTATATTTTGCACATTCATTTACAAAAACGTATGTGTAATTATTAAAAAGAAAGTAGGGAAAAGAATGGCGACAAAACAAGAAATCGTCCAGTCGGTTCCTCAAAAAGGATTCTTTGGACATCCAAAAGGCTTATTAAGCTTATTCTTTACAGAGTTTTGGGAGCGTTTCTCCTACTACGGAATGCGCGCAATCCTGCTCTACTATATGTACTATGAACTAAACCAAGGTGGACTTGGTTTGGACAGATCGACAGCGAACTCGATTATGGCGGTATATGGATCACTCGTATACATGTCGGGGATTATCGGGGGCTGGATTGCTGACCGTCTATTCGGTACAACCAAAACCGTATTCTACGGTGGGGTAGCCATCATGTTAGGACATGCAGTCTTGGCATTACCTGGCGGAATCACGACACTATTCCTTTCAATGGGCTTAATCATTATTGGTACAGGTTTATTGAAACCTAATATCTCTAGCATCGTGGGAGATTTGTATTCGGAAAACGACGTTCGTCGTGACTCTRGATTCAGTATCTTCTACATGGGTATTAACATGGGTGCATTCATTGCGCCATTAATTGTAGGTACTATCGGAATGGAATATAACTTCCATTTAGGATTTGGACTTGCATCAATCGGTATGTTCCTTGGATTAGTTGTATTCGTTGCTACGAAAAAGAAATTCCTTGGACTTGCAGGATCTCATGTTCCGAATCCAATGACTAAGGGTGAGCGTAAAACTGTATTCACGCGTATTTCGATTGCATTAGTTGCCATCTTGATTATTGGTTATATCTTGATTGAAAACGGTATCATGACAATCGATGTCTTTACGATGATCGTTTCCATCTTGGGTATCGTCATTCCTACGATTTTCTTTATCGTAATGTATCGTAGTTCAAAAACGAACGCAGATGAAAAATCTCGTGTTCTTGCGTACATTCCATTATTCATCTCGGCGATGGTATTCTGGGCAATTCAAGAGCAAGGGTCAATCATACTAGCTCAATATGCAGATGAGCGAACTAACTTAGCTCTTGGTTCATGGGAAATTAACCCAGCATGGTTCCAATCGTTAAATCCATTATTCGTTATTGGGTTTGCACCAATATTTGCATGGTTATGGGTACGTCTTGGTGTTAAACAACCGTCAACACCTAAGAAATTTGCCCTTGGTTTATTCTTTGCGAGTATGTCATTCTTAGTGATGATTATCCCTGCTTACATGAATGGAACTGAAACTTTGGTTAGTCCATGGTGGCTAGTATTAAGTTTCTTCTTAGTAGTACTTGGGGAATTACTTCTTTCTCCAGTCGGAATATCAGCAACTACGAAGCTTGCGCCAGCAGCATTCGCTGCACAAACAATGAGCTTATGGTTCTTAACGAGTGCTGCTGCTCAAGCAATCAATGCGCAAGTCGTGAAATTCTACAATCCTGAAACTGAAATCGTCTATTTCGGTGTCATCGGGGCTGTTGCATTGATAATCGGTTTAGTGTTATATATTTCTTCACCAATGATCGAGAAGTTTATGCGTGGCGTACGTTAATACACATTTTAAAGCCTACCGATATTTATCGGTAGGCTTTTTTTGTATGGATTGAAGAGTGCTGGAAGTTAAACGATGTACTTATTTATCGTACATTTGTACTTGCCGCATGTTCACCATGAGCCAACAAGAATGAAAACCACATACTTGTGGGTCTCATTCTTCGAAAGTGAAGTTATTATCTTGTRAAAAAACCAATAGTTAGTAATATAATTGCAATTGTTGCCCAAATTGCTACATGTTTATTTTTACTCATTCTCATCAGTTAAACACCTCTCATGTTGGCTCACTATCCGTTTTTATATGAAAAATTAATATCAGGCAGAGCCTAATTGCAGATGATAAGGGAGCTGATTCYCTCTAATTTGCATTAAAAGTTAACAAATCCATTATCTAATAATTACTTTCAATATCACGTTTAAGATTACAGTCAGCCATTTTAGAAGTCCTCTTTTTTCATTCTGTTTTTGCATGCGATATTGTCGGTCTTTTTTCAAGATCGGGTATTCTTTTTCCAAATCCTTCATTGAAATCACTCCTTAAAATACATATTCAACGAAAGGTAAAAATTCCCTTCAACTCAAAAAAGATTTCCAATTGAAACCTTTTCGCGATACACTCGTATTATAAGTAGAAAGAAAATTGAGGTAAAGGTGGCGACAACATGAAAAAGTGGATGACACTTATGGCTACTAGTGCATTAGCGCTAAGTTTAGTTGCATGTAACACATCAGCAACTCCAACTTCCAAAACGTCAGAAGAAAACACAAGTGATTTAACACTTAAACAAGTATTTGAAAAGTCATTAGCACAATCAGAATCTATTGAAAGCCTTAGTGCAGATCTTGATATGGTTCAAAAAATTGAAGTTCCCGCTCAAGATGTAGCAATGGATACAACTTCAAAAATGACAATGGATTTGATTGTCGATCCTTTGAGCATGTATCAGAAGGGTACTACGTCGACGACGATTCCAGGTGAAGAGTCATCAGGACAGCCACAAGAAATCGAAATGGAAAGTTTTATGACTGCAGATGGATTCTTTACACACGATAACATGTCACAGCAATGGATGAAGTTGTCGAAAGATATGTACGAACAAATGATTTCCATTTCACAAAAGCAAGCTGATCCATCTCAACAGCTGAAGGATTTAGAGACATTCATGGATGACTTCACATTCAATCAAGATGATAAAGAATACGTTTTGAAATTGTCTGCATCTGGTGATAAGTTTAATGAATTGATCCAAAAACAAATAGCAGAAACCATGCCGGAGCTGGGTGCGGATGAACAGGAAATGCTGAAAGAATTAAATATCAAAAAAGTGGACTACGAAATCCATATCGATAAAGAAACATTTAATACAACGGCATTAAATGTAGTGATGGACATGACAATGGCAGTAGATGGGGAAGAAATGACCTTGTATCAAGATATGAAATCCACTTTTAGTAATTACAATGGTGTTAAAAACATAGTGGTACCTCAAGAAGTACTAGATAACGCACAAGAAATGTAAAAAACAGCCTTTCCGAGATATGATTCTCGGAAAGGCTGTTTTATTAATATTGATTTTAAAGTATAGAGATTTTCTACAAAGTTAAGGGGTCTTAATAAGTAAATCCAGCAGGTGTGTTTTTGACTACAACAACCACTTTGTGTTCATCCAGTTTTTCTTCTAATTGTTCTGCTTCCGGTTGACTAAAACCGAGTTCTTCGAATTGCGCACGAAGTTCGTCACCTTTTTTGCGGAAAACATTTGCAAGGGATGTACCTAACCCTTGTTCTGCAACGCCGACAGTATTCGCATCTGCCATATCAGCTACTTGATTTGTACGATGATTTTCATGAGTAAGTACGTAGATATCGTCCTCATGTACGCCTTTAGCTTTAATCTCCTGAATACCACGAATCGCTTCATCATCTGTTAAATACTCTTTAAAGGTTACACTCATTTTAAAATCTCCTTTCAAATCGTTTATTCTGACACAATAGTACTTTACCACTCACAACCAAGATTAAACGAAATAGGCTTAATTTCAAACGAAAGACTTAGACCAACAACCTATTAATGGGAAAAGAGTTGTAGGAATATGATAGAATAACTTTTAATAAGGAGCGTGAGTGTTGTGAAAAAATGGTTTTATCCTTTGGCAGTCGTGACCTTTATTGGCTTCATCACGCTGTTTTTCAGTTTTACTCACGATGAAATGGTTGAATTTGATGAAGCAATAGGAGATACACTGATCGGAAACGAATTTATTCGATTCTTTCATTACTTTGGGGAGCCAATCTGGATTGTCTCAGCAGCCGTTGTTTTGATTGTCTACCTCGCATTTAAAAGCCGAAACTATCGTGGAATGTTGTTTGTACTATTTGCCGTTGGTGGAGGAAATATTATAAATCTCGCAATAAAAGAATGGGTGCAACGGGCTCGTCCTGATATTCCCCATCAATTGATAAGTTACAGTTTTCCATCCAATCATGCCATGGTGGGCTTACTGTACATTTTTACATATGCATATTTTTTAACTGAAAATCGAGCATCCACTAAATGGCGTATCGGAATCTGGCTTAGTGCAGTTACCTTCACTTTGCTTGTTGGTTTATCACGCATTGCGGGTAACAACCATTATGGTACGGATGTGCTTGCAGGTTGGATGTGTGGCTATTCACTCTTTATTCTCGTAGTCATTTGGTATGAGTGGCGAAATCGTCACATGTCAAAAAGAGTGGCCCAGCCAGAATAAATAGAGTCTTGCGCCCAAAAAATGGCGGAGGACTTTTTTTGAAAGTGGTGAATTGACATGTTTTCCATTCCAGATGAATTGGTGGAATTAGGTAAGATTACAGATCATCTTTAAGAGAACAAGTGGCAGAGGACTGGCTAAAAATCGGTCAATATTTGAAGGAGTTAACATAATGATTCAGGAAAAAGCAATAAAACATGCACAGTATGTAAATTCACAAGTGTCATACTTAGGTGAAGGAGCATGGCATCAAGCATGGCAACTAACCTCCCCGCAACATAAATCGATGGTTCTTCGGATTCCAAAGAAAATTGCATATAAAAAAGAAGTTGCCTACGATGCAAATGCGTTACTAGCAGAGTATGGAGGTACGGAACAATACTATAGTTGGGTGAATAGAGTAGTACCTGGAGCAGCTCCAGAGAMGTTTGTTTATCATGTTTCGGAAGGTTTGACGTATACGATAGAATCTTTTGCTGGAAGTCATGTGGATTTACATGACTTAAATAGAGAAGATGCGCAAAAATTAGGATCCGAAATCGGACATTTATATCGAAAAATGGAGCAAGTCAACCATGGTCTCGAAGGGTTTGGTTTTTTTGATTGGAATGAAGAAAGTGGTCTGCACGGTCATTTTTTAGGCGATTTCCATGAATTCGTTACAGCTGAAAGCAAGGAAATAATAGACGACTACATGGATTTATTAATAAAGAGACCAATCTTTAATAAACCTGAAATTAAAGAGGCAATTCTACGAATATGTGAAAGTCGTTTAATAGAGATTGGTTCACCCGTACTGACAAATCAAGATGCATCACCAGAAAACTGGTTAGTGGATAATGGACAATTTCGGATCATTGACCCTTTACCTATCTTATATATAGGTGAAGTAATGGCAGCGAACTTTATGAACCTATATGAAACATTATTTGTGGAACTTGCGCATACAGAACGGTATGGTAAACACCGTTTTCATGAATGTAGGGAAACATTACAATCTATAGCAAATGGTTTTGAACTGGGCTATTGTGGACAGAACGCTGATTTAATCCGCAAATTGAGAAGTGAACAGATGATTCAAGTCCTGAATTGCGCCGTCAGTCACAATCAAATGTTTATTGAAGGTTTGAACGAAGAACAAATTATCCGTTACGGCACAAAAGAAGATGTTGAAAACCGGCTGACTGTATTTGTCGGAAAACTAATTGAATTACAAGACCAGGTATAAATTTTTATCATGGTTAACCTGATTTTTTATAATGAAGTTGCGTGTAGGAAACATATCTCATACAATTAACCCAGATATGCGGAGCGAAATGACAAAGGTCATTTCGCTCTTTTTTGTATTACGTAATTGAAAAAAGGTCAGACTGAGACCGATAGAACACTCAAAGAGGTAGAGAAGCGCTAAAATTTTTTAGATTTTCAGAGTTGTAGAATTGCGTTTATAGAACTATACTGATGTGTAAAGATAGATGGTGACAAGTGTCAAGACAAGGAGAGCTCACATGACGACAATAAGAGAAAAAGAGAATAAACCGATTTCCCGGAATAAATTATTGGGAATTGCCGGTCTAGGGTGGATGTTCGATGCGATGGACGTAGGAATTTTATCTTTCGTAATAGTGGCACTCGCGAATGAATGGGCTTTAACTCCTGGGCAAATGGGATGGATAGGAAGTGTAAACTCCATCGGAATGGCAGTGGGGGCCTTTGTGTTTGGGATATTCGCTGATCGGGTTGGACGGAAGAATATTTTTATCATGACACTTGTTCTATTTTCAGTGGCGAGTGGATTGTCCGCATTTTCTGCTTCCCTGGCAATATTTTTGATATTCAGATTTTTTGTAGGAATGGGTTTAGGTGGGGAACTGCCTGTTGCATCTACATTAGTATCTGAAAGCGTGGAAGCAAAAGAACGTGGTCGAGTCGTGGTATTGTTGGAGAGTTTCTGGGCAGCTGGATGGCTGATTGCAGCAATTATTTCTTATTTCGTTATTCCAGTCCATGGCTGGAGAGTTGCCTTAATCATTACTGCTTTGCCAGCAATATATGCAATTTATCTACGATTGAACTTACCGGACTCTCCGCAATTTACGGCAAAACGAGTTCGGGAGCGCACATATGCTCAAAATATTAAAGCGGTATGGTCTAAAGCTTATGCAAGGCCAACGTTGATGTTGTGGATCTTATGGTTTACAGTTGTGTTTTCATATTACGGAATGTTCCTATGGTTGCCGAGTGTCATGGTAATGAAAGGCTTTACGTTGATTAAAAGTTTCGAGTACGTGCTGATCATGACTATTGCACAATTACCAGGTTATTTTACTGCAGCATGGTTAATTGAAAAAGCAGGTCGTAAATTCGTGTTAGTCACTTACTTACTAGGCACAGCTGCAAGCGCATTTGTATTTGGGAATGCGGATACTACGATGTTATTGATTGTATCTGGCGCGTTCTTGTCGTTCTTCAATTTAGGTGCTTGGGGTGCTTTATACGCGTATACACCTGAACAATATCCTACTGTTATTCGAGCTACTGGTACCGGTATGGCGGCTGCTGTTGGACGAATTGGCGGGATTTTAGGACCATTATTGGTAGGGACACTTATTACAAGAGGCTACGATATCGGTTGGGTGTTCGGCATTTTCTGTATCGCAATAGTTATTGGTGTATTGGCAGTTGTTTTACTGGGGAAAGAAACGAAACAACTGGAACTTGAATAATACAGACGGGAAATTCTCTTTATTAGGGAATCTCCTTTTTTATGGTTTTCTTTGAAWTCGGATGRAAACCTTTCATTCTCCGTAAACGTATAACAAGTTAAAGGGGGATTTGGAAATGAGTGTAAGAGAATTTGATATAAATATCAGTCCCGTTGAGGCAATGAACAAAATTCATAATGGGGTGATTGGAGGAAGTATTTCGGGAAAATTAGTAGATTACTATGAGCGCGTTTCTGGAGATCATCAAGTTGTGGTATTTGTTCTGGAAAAATTCTTTATGCGAACGAGTAATCGCTCTTCTATGACGGTAACCATTGATAATTTCGGTGACGCAACGAAAGTGCATGCCGTGGCATCCGGAAGTTCTGAAAGTCCGTTTTTTAGATTTGATTGGGGAGCGGGCGACAGTTTTGCGAATAGTGTGGAAAATTCGTTGGCACAACATATTATAAGTTGATAGAATAAATCTACTAAATATGTGTGGTAAGGGAGAGTCGGATATGTTCAAAAGAATTGACACCGTTTTTTTACCTGTGCGAGACACAAAACGCTCAATCGAATGGTTTGAAGAGAAGTGTGGATTTAAATTGCGATGGCATGATGAGGAAAATGGTTATGCGGCAATGGACATCGGGAATGGAGAAACAGCTTTTACGCTCGTGAGAAATCCACAAATGGGTTCGAGTAAACCTGAAGAACATGAATGGTTCAATCTCTATACAACGGATATCCATGCTACCCATCATTTCATGTTAGACGCAGGAGTAGATGCAACACATGTGAAAACTGGAGGAAACGTAGAATTCTTTCAATTTAAAGATATTGATGGCAATACGATTGGAGTCTGTTCATTTGAAGAAGACGCAGCTTAAGCATAGAAAAATCCTAATTGTGGGATCGGGAGGAGCTGGGAAATCCACGTTATCTCGCCAATTGGGTGAAAGGCTTGGTTTGCCTGTCGTGCATTTGGATTCGATGTTTTGGCAACCAGGATGGAACCCTTCACCACGTCCTGAATTTATGGAAAGAGTAAAGAAGGAATTAGCGAAACCCGAGTGGATCATTGATGGAAATTATGACTCCACCATCGAATTACGTGCGCAGTATGCAGACCTTATTATCTATCTTGATTTCTCGAATGTCGTATGTCTCTATCGCGCATGTAAACGTGCGTGGATATATCGAGGGACAACACGACCGGATATGGGGAAAGATTGTCCGGAAAAAATAGATTGGGAGTTTGCCCGGTGGATTTGGCGTTACCCAAAAGATGCACGGCCAGAGATGCTCGCTGTTCTAGCCAAAGTCCAGACAGACGTCATAACACTGAAAACACCTAAAGAAGTAGAACAATGGCTACAACAAATAGAGGACATAAAAAAGAGTGAATCATCCACTTAAGGATGAYTCACTTTTTATTATGATGTTTTTAACGTCGAGTAAACGATAAGGCGAACTTCGTAATAAGAACCCTTTTTATCGTATTCACCAGTACACGTGATGAGGTTCAATCTACTGCCATTACTGAATCCGAATATCTCTCTAAGGGGGGGATTCATCAACCGGGTAGATTTCAATACTTTCCATGAAGGTATATCCACTACTTGGAAAAGGTTTAAATCTTCCTCAATTTGGACATTGTATATTTAAGAGAGTTCATAATCTGCGGTGGTAGTATCGTGTGCATACCCAACATCCAGACTGTAATCTTTCCATATCAAAAAGGTAGGGATTTCTTATAGCGTTAAATTTGTGTGTATAAGTAATCCTCCAGTATTCCGGATAAATAAGTCAGAATATTCGTTATATGAACATTTATTCAAAACTGCTAATTTAACATACTATCAAAAATTTCGACAGTCTAATTAAAAGAAGGAGAGTGAAGGCATGGAGAAGAGAGTGAAGAAGTTTTCTAGACGTGATTTCCTGAAAACTTCAGGGGTGGCAACTGGTGCACTTATTGGAGGGGGAATTCTTGGTGGTTTGATTGGCTACAATTCAAAAAATGCAACGACTACGCCGACCGAAACCAAGCATGGAGGTCACACGGAAACGGGGACGTCGGAAAAAGGCTTAATGTTTTTTACAAGCGAGCGAGAGTTTCAAGTACTGGCCAACGCAACTGAACGGATTTTTCCGAAAGACGATTTAGGTCCTGGTGCTATTGAGCTTGGGGTACCGTATTTTATCGACAGTCAATTAGCAGGGCAGTATGGCAGTAACTCTAAGGAATACATGCAAGGGCCATTTGCTATTGGTGCACCTACCCAGGGATATCAAAGTCGTCTGACGCGTGCTGAAATCTTTAGACAAGGTATTGCAAAAATGGAAGCTGAGTCGTCGAGCAGATTCGATAAAGGATTTTCGGATCTAGAAGGTGCACAAATGGATGAAATATTGACAGCAATTCAGAAGGACGAAATAAAAATGGAAGGAACAACATCTGCATTTTTCTTCCGTCTGCTTCGGACTGCAACACTGGAGGGTGCTTATTCAGACCCTATGTATCGTGGGAATAATAATATGGACGGTTGGAGAATGAAAGAGTTTCCTGGCCACCAAATGGCTTATATCAATGTAATCGACAAAGCGGAATTCCAAAAAATCGAACCACAATCTTTAAGTGGGAAGCACTAGGACAGGGGGCAATTAAATGGTAAAAACTTTACCGAAAGTAGACGTTGTGACTGTAGGAGTTGGATGGTTAGGGGGAATCATAGCAGCCGAATGTGCAAAGGCAGGCTTGAAAGTAGTAGGCTTGGAGCGCGGAAAAGAACGAAGTACTGAAGATTATATGAAAGTGCATGACGAATATAGATATGCAATAAGGTACGAACTCATACAGAATCTATCAAAAGAAACGATAACCATTCGGAATAACCGTGGGATGCAAGCACTTCCGATGCGACAATTAGGTTCATTTCTTTTAGGGGAGGGACTTGGGGGCGCGGGTACACACTGGAATGGACATACATGGCGTTTTCTTCCTTACGACTTCCAAATAAAGACACTAACAGAAAAAAAATATGGTCCCAAAAAGTTGTCTTCAGACTATTTACTTCAAGATTGGGGTATTACATATGATGAGTTGGAACCCTACTTTTACAAGTTTGAAGAAACCGCCGGAATCTCAGGTGAAGAAAAAAATCCATTTGCGGGCAAACGGTCAAACCCATTTCCAACGCCACCGATGAAGAAGACACCAATATTACAAAAATTTGAAACGGCAACGTCTAAACTTGGCTATACACCATTTATGCTACCGTCAGCAAATTTGTCAGAAGCTTATACAAATCAGGATGGACAAACGATCAATGCCTGTCAATACTGTGGTTTTTGTGAACGTTTTGGTTGTGAATATGGGGCAAAGTCATCTCCTGAAGTTACGGTCGTTCCAACGGCAAAAAAAACGGGGAATTTTGAAGCACGCTTTGAAGCCAATGTAGTGGAAGTCATCAAGAGCGGAAAAAAGGTTACTGGCGTCAGGTATTTGAACACGTTGTCGGGTGAAGAGTTTATTCAGCCAGCTGAAGTGGTTGTTCTAACAAGTTATGTCATGAATAATGCAAAATTATTAATGATATCGAAAATTGGTGAGCAATATAATCCGGATACCGGGCGTGGAACATTAGGTAAAAACTATTGCTATCAAATTTTACCGGGCGCAACGGGTTACTTTGAAGAACAAATGAACACGTTCATGGGGGCAGGTGCACTGGGGATAAGCATTGATGATTTGAATGGCGACAATTTCGATCATAGTGATTTGGATTTCATTCATGGTGGGAGCCTCTCTCTCCTTCAATCAGGTGCAAGACCGATTGAAACAAATCCGATTCAGAAAGATGTACCTACGTGGGGTGCGGAATTCAAGAAAGCGTCCATATATAACTATACCCGTACTCTTTCCATTGGGGCACAAGGAGCATCCATGCCACATAAAGAGAACTACCTATCATTGGATAGTAAATATAAAGATGCATACGGTGTACCTCTTCTTCAAATGACATATAATTTTACCGATCAGGACCGTGCGCTTCATAAATATATTACGGAAAAGTCTGCTGTTATCATGAAAGAAATGGGTGCAAAAACAGTCGAAAGCCGAACTCCGATCACGGATTACGATATTGTCGCCTATCAAACGACGCACAATACGGGTGGGACAATTATGGGTAGCAGTCCCGAAAATAGTGTAGTGAATAATTATTTGCAGCATTGGGATGCGGAAAATCTATTCGTTGTAGGTGCAGGTAACTTCCCACATAACGGAGGATACAATCCTACCGGTACGGTGGCAGCATTTGCGTATCGTGCTTCGGAAGGCATTATCAAATACAGTAAATCGGGTGGATCACTCGTATAAAAAAGGRGGAATACAAATGGGTGGATTAGGAGCAATAGGAGTACCAGGATTAATCATTATTCTTGTCATTGTACTCATCGTATTCGGACCGAAAAAATTACCAGAAATCGGATCGGCAGTAGGGAAGACATTCTCGGAATTTAAAAAGTCGACAAGAGGTCTAATGGATGACGACGAGCCAGTGAAAAAAGATGAAAAGAAATCTGAAATCGTATAGAAGGTGTAGATATGGACCCATACGAACACCACGACAAGAAAATACTAAGTCCATTGGACAAGAAATTGGTGGAAGAAGTAGGCGCAACAACTGAAATGGTTGATGAAGATGCGATTGAAAGCGATGAAGGCACCCTTGTGGATCATCTAACGGATTTACGGAAACAAACCATTAAAAGTGTGGCCGTGTTTCTATTTTTCTTCATTGTTGTATTATCAACCATCAACCTATGGTTTCCATTAGTGACTAGAGGCAATGAACTGATTGTGCTTGGGCCACTTGAAGTGGTGAAATTCTATATGTCGATTTCCAGTGCATTGTCTCTCGGTTTTTCACTACCCTTTATCTTTCATTTTATCGGGCAATTCGTTAAACCGGGATTGAATCATACAGAGAGTCGATTTATTGGTATTTACTCTCCACTCATGCTCGTCCTGTTTGTGGTTGGTATTTCATTTGGATATTTTGTTGTGAATCCCTTGAGTTATCAATTCTTGATTAATATTGGCGAAGTGAATTTTGAAGTGATGGTTTCAGCAAGTGAATATATTCACTTTTTATTAATGACGACAGTCCCACTTGGCCTGCTTTTTGAACTGCCTATCATCGCAATGTTTTTGTCAGCCATAGGCGTTTTGACATCAGTAAATATGAGAAAGGTTCGAAAATGGTCTTATGTGATACTGGCGATTATTTCGACAACGGTGACACCACCAGACTTTATTAGTGATTTCATGGTGCTGATTCCGATGATATTGTTGTATGAAATCAGTATTTTGTTAGTCGCAAAACTTGAACGCAAACAAATTACAACCAAAGAATTATCCATCTCCCAAGACTAGGGGGATGGATTTTTTTGTTTATCGTACATTTGCGCTAGCGGCATGTTTCGCATGAGCCAACAAGTATGAAAACCACATACTTGTGGGAATCACGCTTTGGCCCACWTGAAGTGGCGTTTTTAACCTTTGTTCCTTTGCTTGCCAGGTGCAAATGCACTCTTTCATTTGTTCCTATAGCTTCTTTTAAAAATTAATAGTTAGGAATCAGCGCCACTCCAATGGATTAACGGGCTGGCGAGACCCGATTTCCGAATTTTAAAGAAAAGAATGTTCTATTAATCGACTGGCATTTAGTTCACAATCATTGTTAAATTTTCTAAAAAGAGTGACATTTATAGAGAATTTGTGTAATATCTACTATTAAAAACGATAGGGAGATAGAATCGGATGAAATTCAATGTGTTTATTCAACCTCAGGAATTTGAGGATAAAGCTAAACCGTTTCTAATGCAAAATGAAGATTTATACAGTTTGTTTTACGGTGTGCTGCAGGGAATTAAAGCCGGTCGTTATGAAAATCCATTCATGGCTACGGTCGAAGAGGATGATCAAGTCGTGGCTCTCTTTCAAATGACGCCCCCTCATCCACTGAATATTATTGTGATTGATGAAATAAAAATGGCTGACATTTTGTCATTTGCGGCGCAAGAGATTTCTAATAGAAAAATTCCAGTTCCGTCGGCTGTCGGAGTGAAGCGTGTCGTAAATGCTTTTTCTGAAAAATGGCAGGAGCTGACGAAAAGTAAAGCCCGATTATTGATGGATCAAGGCTTATAC